>NZ_CM000745.1:5156714-5163010 GCF_000161455.1 Bacillus pseudomycoides DSM 12442 | reverse complement strand
GAATGATCTGCACATCAATTCATTCTTGATATACAGATCATTCGTATGATATTTATATATATAATTGCAATTGCGGAATAATGAACTTACATTACTGCTTTTAAAAGCTCTCCTACTAACGGGATGATTCCGCCTAAAAATTTTAAAACTGCCATTGCGATTGCCATATTATTCCCTCCTCTTTTTTTGTATAGTAAGATAATGAACTTACATTACTGCTTTTAAAAGCTCTCCTACTAATGGGATGATTCCACCTAAAAATTTTAGAACTGCCATTGCGATTGCCATATTATTTCCTCCTCTTATTTTGTATAGTAAGATGTTGTAAATCTTTATACCTTTATTATAGTAAGCGCTTACATATATATCAATACATTTTAATATGCAATATTACATAAGCTAGTTTTATTGCTATAAAGGGTCACTATACATGCCCATCAAGCTAATATTTTAAAGTATCCTCAAAACGAAAATTTTATCTCTTTATAGTTATGGAATTCAGTTCGTTTTTCTCGTTTTGGGGAACAAAAAATTTCTTAACTTGATGGCAATGTGACGGGATCCCTTATTACAGAAATGAGGAAAAGGAGACAAGTTCTCGTATTTATCATGGCTTCGACAACCTTCAGGTGTTGTTTCTGTTAAAAATTTTCACAAGATTATGGATCGAATAGAGTTTATCCAAAAATTAAATCTGTACCGTCAATATTTTCATGTAAATAAGTGGTCCCTTGGCTTGTCTGAGGGATTTTTTTTGGGTGTAACTTGTTTTCTTAAGTTGATAGGCGTGTATGGTGCCTCCTAATAGAAGAAACTTATCCAAAGTGGAAAAATAGAGAAATAACAGGTGTCAAATTTATGGAGCTACTTCAACTGAAGAAAAATACTTTTTATAAAATAATGAAGGAATATGAAGAAGCAAAATAACAACTAATCTATAAAAAATAAGAGCCGAATTTTTCTTAGAGTAGAAAATTCGGCTCTTATTATGGGGCGGTACCCTATTTACTGACCTAAATTTTGAATCTTATCTTTTAATTTTTGAACTTGTTGAATTGTCTGCATAAGCTCCGAGTTTTTGAATTGATCTACATCCATTTTCCCTTCTTCTACCTTCTTCATAGTTGTATCAATTAATTCATTTAACTTTTCATTATATCCAACAATTTGCTGATGAATATCCTTTGCTACATCAGGAGGTGTCAATTCATTAAAAGCTGGAATATCCTTTTGAATTTCTCTCAGTCTAGTTTCTAATTCTTTGCGGGCGGCACTATCGTTGATTGCTTTTCCTGCTAATCCCGGCGCTTCATTTGCAAACGTACTCACTTCATTAACATAATCTATTGCCTTTTGAGCATAGTCAATTGAATTCTTACCTTCTTTAATCATAGAACATCCTGTTAAACCAATTACCATCATAAGCAAGAATAACCAAGCTTTTTTTATCGTCATTTCTTTATCTCCCCTCAATTCGTACAAATCCACCTTAAAAAAGAAGATTTAAGCATTCGCTCTTCTTTAGAAATATAAGTTTAGTCTTTATAGACTAAGCTTCTTTTAACACCTTAATACCTTTTACTATATTCCAAATGAAATAGTAAATACTCAAGATAAAAGCAATAGCAAAAGTTCCGATTAATAATGCAATTCCAATTGCATTTTCACTTAATGTACTAAATCCAACTACTCCAGATATAGCAAGACCAATGATGACTGTTACACAGGGAATTAGATGTGTCCATAATGCTTTTTTTGCATGATATTTCACTTCTTCTTCTGCTACAAAGTAAATAATAATTGGTACTAGAATTGGTGCAAAAAAGATACTAATGTAACTTAAAGAAGATAAGATATTATTTCCTTTCATGACTTTCACCTCTTAAAAATTATTATGATTTCTTATATTTTTATTATTACATTGAAATAGTATATGAACTATCTAATAACCTTACATCAAGATGACAGTTTTGTAAGATATTATAAGTGAAAATATAAAAAGAGCCCTTATATATATAGGACTCTTTTATGAAAATGAACCAATATGTTTTGAAAGTGAAAAAATAGGAAAATAGGTCAAATAATAAAAAGCTAGCAAAATGCTAGCTTTTTTTATTATTTCGAAGTAAGAGCAACTAAAACATCTACTGGATAATTAACTGCTTCTTTTGCTTGTAATTTATAATAAGGTTGTTTACCAAGCAATTTTAAAACTTGATTTGTAGGATCATTATTTTCCCAATTAGACATCCAACTTTGTAATCCTGCACCTGGAGCAACTGAATAGTTAGCTACTTGTTGATATAATGCAGTTCTATATTGATCATATGCATAATCAGGTTTTGGATTAAAATCAAATGTTTTCGTAACTGTCTCTTCTGAATTTAATGTAATACCATAACCGAAACTTGCAGTTAATGATTGATTTACTTTTGCAATACCTTCAAGACCTACTTCCATCCCAATTGTATAAGATAATCCCACAGTTACATTATGAGACATTCCGCTTGTAACGGATTTACTCCAATGATAACCTGAATTTTTATCTATTACATTTGAATCAATTAATTTCCAGCTCATTTTTTTCTTTAATTTAGTATCAGCTAAAGCTGGATTAGTTTTAGGAATTGCAATTGAGTACAATACTTCTCCTTTATTTGCTGTTTTACTATATGATTCTCCATCTTGAAGCCAAGTACCATCGGCTTTTAAAATTTTGTAATCCTTATATCTAATTACATTGTTAATAGTCACTGCATTTTCATTAGCCACTACATCTACATAAACATAATCAATTAAAGCACCATCTTCTGTAGATACATGCCACTCTTTAGGGAATTCTTCATAAGGACCTGTAGGAATATAAGGAAGCTGTGTACCATTTGCTGCAACTTGCTCTGCTGTCATAGGTGCTTTTGGCCCTTGTGAATCTACTACTATTGGTAGACTTCCTACTTTTGTAGAAGTATCAGTAGCTGCAGAAGAAAATCCTGGTGCTACAAATAAAGCTGAACTTAACACAAATGCTGCGGGAATTATTTTTTTCATACGTTTCATACTATCTCTCCTCTTCCTTCATTATTTCTACAAGATTACAAAAGATGAAATTATACTGTACATTGCTTATACTTTTACTGTGAAATAATATCACTTTTGCTATGTAGAAACTTAGAATGCTATTTTTATAAATATGATACCTTTGTGATTCTAGATGATTTCTACACCATGCTAAAAAACTGAGTATTTAGATAATTAACCAAACATGATGTTACAGACAATTTTTCTGCACTTTTATTAGTCTGATTTTCTCCTCTCTTAGTGGTCATACCAATTACACCTTTATTAAAACATTAAATTTTTAATGCGTAAATAATAGAATTTTGTCGATTATATTCAACTATTCAACTATTGCGTATTAGTGCGAGTAGAAATATTATACTTCTAAAATCACTGTTTAATTTCATTTAAGTAATTGCAATAGTTACAACTTAATATATCCGGTAAAAATATAACTATTTTAATTTTTTTAAAAAATTAAAATAGAATTTAAATGTTGTTAATATAATTTAATCACGTTTTGCATATCAGCTCCCTTTATTTGGATATGTAAAATTACATAAAAATATAGGTATATATTGTCTATGAAACCGTCTTAGCGTACGAAATTTTCGTTTTGTTGATGCTACCCCATCGCTATCAAGATAACAAAACAAAATTCCCCTAAAGTAAAAAAATACGCTATTCTTTTTGTAGAAATATACAAAAAGAATAGCGTATTTTTTTGCTTTAAGGCGTTATCTCATTCCTTAATTTAATAAATAGTACCTACCTGACAATAGATGCAACATCCTCAATCGCTTTCTTACCAGCTGGACTGATACCAGCCAATTGAAAGAATCCGTGGTTTACTCCGAGGTACCGACGGCATTGTACTTTCACGCCTGCTTCTAGTAAACGGCGATACAACATCTCACCTTCATCGACAAGAGGATCAAATTCTGCTGTTAAAATGTGAGTTTCCGGAAGATCGGTAAAATCTTCTCGATATAATGGACTAGCTTCTGGATGATTGGGAGGTAGATTAGATAAGTAGGCCTCAAAACCACTAAGCAGCATATCTCGGGTAATCACATAATCGTCTCCATATTTTTTATAACTGTTGCTTGAACCGTTCGCGTCCAGCATTGGATAAATAAGAATTTGTCGCTGCGGAAGCCACTTGCCTTCCACTTTAAGTCGAAGGCAAGTAACTAGAGTAAGATGTCCGCCTGCACTGTCACCTGCAAGAGTAATGTTGTCTGGATTTCCACCCCAAGCCGAAGCATACTCACGGACAATATATGTAGCTTTAACCGCATCGTCGTGTGCGGCTGGATAAACGTGTTCCGGTGCCAATCGGTAACCGACGGCAATAACGAGGGATTTGCTCAAGTTAGCTAACCGACGCATTTGACGATCATGAGTTTCGAAATCGCCGCTGACAAAACAGCCACCGTGATAATAAATCAGAATAGGAAGATTGAGTTGATTCGACGATTTGTATATACGAAGCGGTAAACCGTCAATTGTTTGATCAACAATATTCCATACAGGCACGGCTTCTCCGGCAAGATCAATTGTATTCAAATATCCTCGTCGACGTTCATGAAAGCTCTGCTGTCTTGCTGAAGGTCGACCAGCCTCTATGAATTGAGTGACCAAGGTCCGGATGCCAGGTTCCAAATCATTTAAGTTTATCATATGTGATGCCTCCTACTTTTTAGGTACATCTTCATTATTCTTGAGAGTTTAAAGTATGTCTAGTGAGTAGCCTCTGGTCTCTTACATATCTAGAATTTTTCCATACTTTTAGAGAGTCAAGTAGATTCCTTATTTAAAAAGCGAAAAATCTATGTTGCTACTGTTGTCTATGACAGTTCATTTTTTCGTTTTGGGGATACTTCAAAATACTAGCTTGATGGGCATGGGGTAGCACCAACAGAACGCGGATTCCGTACGCTAAGGCTGAATTACTTGATATAACAGTAAGCATCAAACTGTCCCCACCTACCAATAGAATCAGTTCCATGTCAAAATCTCCTTACGTACAAGACGGAAAAGAGATTTTGACATGGCTAAAATAGATCAATCAATAGCGTGGAAGAATCGAGTGGACGCTTGTCGTTCCAGTGGTTTAAGCATCCGAAGCTCGTAAGAAAAAGAAAGATGTTTATTTAAGTCTTAATGCGTTCGCTTTTACTGTTGGTTATGATTGGTAGGGACATTCTCCATTAATAATTCGTAGGAAAGAGATAAACATTAGAAAAACTGTCAATGAAAATTCATGTAAATCCTCTAAAAAAGTCTTACAATCAAAGCAGAGAGACTTTGGAACGGGAGGCACTAGCCATGAATCGAATTGAACGTGAAGAGAAAACAATTAGCATTATGATTGATATGTATTGTAAAAACGAACATGAACAAGATACTATATGTGAAGAATGTCAGAAGTTAAAAGAGTATGCTTATTTTCGTTTATCAAAATGTCCATTTCAAGAGAAGAAGCCAGCATGTCAAAATTGCAAAATTCATTGTTATAAACCAGATATGAAAGATTTCGTTAAGGATGTTATGAAGAAGAGCGGACCGAAAATGATTTTAAAACATCCATATTTCGCGGTCATGCATGTTGTTGACACAATGAAGAAGGCTCCTGACTTACCGAAAAGAAAAAAGAGCTAAAAGAAAGATGGTCAAAAACCAGTTCCGAAACTCATTACCAAAAACAAAGTCCCGTAACAAGCATTAAATATCGTTTATGGAACTTTCTTAACGTATGGTAAAACCAAGTTTTTGAACTTAGGAATTCCTTAGCGTACGAAATTCGCGAAATGTTGGCGAGACCCCATCGCTATCAAGCCAATAAAACAAAATACCCCCTAAAATGAAAAAATACGCTATTCTTTCTGTAGAATCATAGGAAAGGATGACGTTTTTTTCGTAAACTAAAAAGTTATTTTAATGTCTTTTTTACAAACAAAATAAAAATTAACAGACTAATAAACCCAGATACAGCACAAACCAAAAATAACATTTGATATCCCATGAGTTGTGAAACAAACCCTAGAATAATAGACCCTAAACCAATCCCTAAATCAAAAGCAGTAAAAAATGTAGCGTTCGCTACTCCCCTTTTCTCTGGTGGAGCTAATCGTATCATTGCTACTTGAAGAGCAGGTTGTGCTGATCCGAATCCAACTCCGTACAAAATAGCTGTAATTACTAGTCCAACAAATCCTTTGGTCATTATTAGGACG
>NZ_CM000745.1:5156195-5156614 GCF_000161455.1 Bacillus pseudomycoides DSM 12442 | reverse complement strand
CTGCATTATCTTTAATGATATTTCGGATTTCATTAAAATCTTTTGTAACAACCTTGTTATGCTCTTTTGCATCTCCGCCTAATACTACAGCGGTAAAGGTACTGTCTTCAAAAATATCTTTGTACTGTCCACTCGCTTCAACGCTTTGATTCTTAATTAAGGCTTTAAAAGCAGCTTGTACATCTTTACTCTTAGATGATGTTTCTAATTTCACATAAACTGTTCTACCATAAGCTACATTTGATACCATAACAGGCGGAGCCGCCTTACTTATCCCTTTACGAGTTAACTCGTCAAACGTAACACTATTATCAAAAAGGTCTGATGGATTGTTAGGTAGTTCTGCACTTACGGTATAAAAGATTTGCTTATATGCCGCAACCATCACTTTTTTCTCTCCATTTGCAACAGCATTAAAG
>NZ_CM000745.1:5155508-5156095 GCF_000161455.1 Bacillus pseudomycoides DSM 12442 | reverse complement strand
ATTTGTACTCGGTCATGAACCAGTGGTAGCTAAAAATAGAATACAACGAAGATTTAAAGCTACCAAGCCTAATGAAAAATGGTTCACGGATATCACGTATTTGATGTTCGGCAATAAGACTCTTTATTTTTCATCTATTATAGATGGGTTTAACAATGAAATTATAAGTTATAAAATAGGTGAGACACAGGATGTTTCTCTTGTATTAGATACTCTAAAAGAAGCTTTAAGAAAGCGAAATGTGATTGATACGATTTTACATTCGGATCAAGGAAAAGTGTATACATCAAAACAATTTCAAACATATGCCAAAGAAAAAGGCATTATCACAAGCATGTCTCGTACAGGAAACTGCCATGATAATGCCCTCATAGAATCCTTTCATTCTCACTTGAAATCCGAAGGATTCTATGCGCAAAATATAAAACAATCGAATAATGCTAGTATAATACAAACTGTGGATGAATACATCCACTACTATAATAATGAACGGATTCAGAGAAAATTAGATAACATGTCACCTATAGCTTATAGGAAACATGTTGTCTAGGTGTTTTTTCTTTGTCTCACCAAATGGGGTCAGACCA
>NZ_CM000745.1:5152795-5155408 GCF_000161455.1 Bacillus pseudomycoides DSM 12442 | reverse complement strand
TTTTTTTCTTATTTTTTTCCACAACTATCAATTAAATCATATTGTACAGAAATGATTTCATTTCGAATTTGGTTGAGGTGATCATGTAATGTTTTTTTAACTGCACTACCTGTTTTACTTTCAAAACTTTTATCTAGTACAATCCCTTGTTCAGTTAAGCTTTTGCATACATCATGAAATGATTCTTTATTTTTTTGAATGTCATTTTTTTGTTTTGTTATGATGCTATCTGCTTTCAATGATACTTCAGTTTCTAAAAATGTTCGTTGCGCTTCTCTTTCCAAATGTTTTTTCGCAGCTTGTAATTCATCAACGACATTTCCTGCGAGATCTTTTACAGCTTTTTCTATTTCTTTTTCTATTTTTTGAATTTCCCCTATAAAATCTATCATGTTATCTCACCGCTAATCCTTCCAATTTTGTGCCCAACTGATTATCTTTATCTCGCAGTGAATTGGCAGCATCTGCAATATCATATCCAAAACGGCTTAATTCTTTTTGTTTTTTCCGTAAAAGATGAATTAATTCTTCTGCAAGTTTTACATCATGAAAATAATCTTTTCCGTTTTGAGACGTTTTTGCAATTTTTCTGATGGCCTCATCTACTTCATGTTCTTCTAATAGATGATATTTTCCCCCTGGACCTGTTTCATGTTTTAACTGACTTTTTAATTTTGCAACTTCCTCTTCTTCTTGTCGTTGAAATTTTTCTATACTTTCAACAATACGAAGTAATGTATCACTTATTTTTTGTATTTCTTTTGCACGTGCAATAATGTCATCTGGTTCTAGTTGTAATATAGGACTTCCATTAGCATGAAACATTCCTTCGAATGAGGGTCTGAAATGTCCTTTCATACCTAGATTTTCCATCCATCCCTCATCTACTCCGCTATGTTTTACTGTAAATTGCTTTCCAATTAATGGTTCGCCGAATTGGGTGTGATTCCCGATTTGATCGTCTGGATGTGTAAAGTCAGTTGCTTTGTTCTCCATTTCCCCTGCATCTACTCGTTTTTTTGCTTCAGGACTTAATAGTTTATAAGGATTTGGTGCAGCATATGTAGTTGCATAACAATTTAATTCTGCAGCGACAAGGTCTGCTTCTGCACCACCTTTACTATGTCCAGTAGTATGAAGCGAAGTAGGGGTATATTTTTCTACGACTTTGTTTTTTGCCCATTCTAATCCAGTATCAAATGTTGAAGGGAGAGTTACTGTTACTCCTGTTGTTCCAACCCCCCCCGCTCTTCTATAGTTCTTTTTCATCCCTAATATAATTTGAAATAAATCTGTAGGGATATCTCCATCAAAGGCATCTGCTTCTGTTCCACGAAATGCTAGGATTATATCATCATAATGTGTTGCATTTTCGTCATATTTGTCTGCTGGTACTACGGCAATGGCTTGTAGTCCATTTTTTACTTCTCCCTTATCATTTGCATTTATCAACTCTATAACCTTCCATTTTTTACCGTAGGTACCTATTAATTCTGATCCTTTGTGAAAAAAATCGTTGTTATAAACATCACTTGATAGTTTAAAAAAATCTTCTTCTGTTGCAATGGTATTCTTTTTGAATTCACTCATATGTTTCAACTCATTTCATGGTATATTTTAACTATATTCAAATGCAAGGGGATTCCAAATGAAAAAGATATTGGTAATTGTTTTATCCATTATTTGTATTATAGCAGGAGGGTATTTTACTATGGAATACTTAAAACAAAAAGAAAAAGAAAAAGCACAAGAAGAAAAGTTTTGGAAAACACAAGAAGCACGGGTTGAAAAGTTTATTCGTTATAATGTTAAAGATATGAAATCTATTAAATTTACAAAACATGAGATAAATCCGATGGGAATCCCTTCTATAAAAGGATATATAAATGATAATCAAGAATTATGGTTTGTAGCTAGTATTAGTACTACAGAAAATTTTGAAGATCATTTTGGACGTTCTGGAGAACTGGGGAAACTTATAAAAGATCCTGAAAAAGCTGTATCAGAAATTGAAAAAGAAGAGAAGGAAAAGAAACAAGAGTAGTCTTTGCACTACTCTTTTCTTCTCTATCCTATTTTAAGAAAGATGCATTGGTAAGTTTTTATAAGGTGGTTTTCTATGAAGAAAATAATCATCTGGTTTGTATCTGCTGTGGTGCTTATAGCAGGAGGGTATTTTACTATGGAATACTTAAATCAAAAAGAAAAAGAACAAGTACAAGAAGAAAAATTTTGGAAAGCACAAAAAATAAGAGTAGAAAAGTATATTCATTATAATATTCAAGATGTAAAGTCTATTACATTTACAAAAAAAGAAGTAAGTCCTATGGGCGTTCCTAAATTAAAGGGTTATATAAATAAAGATGAACAGTTATGGTTTATAGCTAGTATTAGTACAACAAAAGATTTTGAAGATGATTTTTCGCGTTCTGGAGAACTGGGGAAACTGATAAAAGACCCTGAAAAATCCGTATCAGAAATTGAAAAGGAAGAGAAAGCAAAGAAACAATAGTGGTCTTTGCACTACTCTTTTTTTCTCTATCCCATTTTAAGAAGAATGCATTGGTAAGTTTTTTATAAGGGGATTTCTTATGAAAAAATAATGATTTTGAT
>NZ_CM000745.1:5142672-5152695 GCF_000161455.1 Bacillus pseudomycoides DSM 12442 | reverse complement strand
TTACTTCTCGATAATAACATCAAAATCTTTTTTCTCTATATAAGATTTTATACAAAAAAAGAGTAGCGAGGATCCCTAAGATCCCCGCTACATCAACAATGTATAAAATCGTGTATAGAAAAATAAAACAAGGACAAGAGGGAATCCCCTTTAAAACAAAAATTCCACCTTGTCCTTGCTACCGATAATGGGACGTTATGTTAACCGAGCATGAATGTAATATTCATAACATATTGTTTCTTTTTGTCAGTTACAGGACGATTCGTTTGTTAAATGTATCCGAAAAAAGAACGAATGTTTGCATTTTACTTGAAAATATTTGTAAACTTAATTTATAAGACTAAGTGAAGGGGAGAAATACAATTGAACACTATTGATTTATTATTATTAAATCTAAAAGAAGTGAGAAGAAGGAGTATAAAGGTATGGAAAGCAATTCCGAGTGATAAATTAGATTGGAAACCAGATGAAAAAGCTATGACTTGTTTAGAGATGATTCGACATGTACTGGAATCAGAACATTATTATCATCTGGCTATTGAAAATAGGGGAAGTCTAAAAGAGTATAATTCTCCATTTGAAAACAGACCTTTTTTATCTGTCGAAGATGAACTGAATTTTGCTGAGATATATCACAAACAATTTTTAGATACTGTTCGTTCTTTTTCTAGTGAAGATTTAAATACAATTAAAATTGATCGTTCAAATGTAGGGTATATCCGTTCTTTAGGGGATATGTTAATGCGTATAGCATATCATGAGGGTGTTCATACAGGACAAATGTTAGATTATATGAGAACAATGAAAATTGAACGCCCAAATATATGGGATTAATAATTTCACTACCAATAACGATAATTATGTAAATGAGCTGTCCATATGGACGGCTTATTGTATTTTTTTGCTTAGCGTGGTTTTTTTCCAAAATGCTGGCGGTATCCCTAATAGTAAAAAAACCAAGATTTCCCATCCGGGATACTTTCATTCAGCGGTTGTTTGTGAAAAAAACTTCCATGTCAAAAAAATTTGGATCTTCAGATCCAAATTTTTTCTTTCTTTAATCGCGTTTTTTGCATTTTTCTCTGCGTTTTTTGCATTTTTCTATTTGGTCGCCTTCTTCACCTGCATTTTTTGCTAAACTATCCGTTCCGCCTCCCACTGCATGTTGCTGTTTGGTATTAGAACTTTCGATGGCAGCGTTGGTTCCCGCTGCACTGTCCTCTCCACCACCACTTGCTACTTGAGTAGCACTAGCCTGTTCCTCACTGGTTTCATTAATTTGATTATTGATGATAAGTACAAATTCTACCTCTTCATCCGAATTTTCTTTTTTCATTTTATGCGGCTCAATCTGATCTCCACTAATTCCTTTATTTATCGCTTTGCCTCCAGCGCCCACCGTTTGTTGCTGTTCGGTATTTGATGAATCGATTGCTGCATTATTTCCTGCTGCACTGTTTTGTCCGGCTCCACTGGCAATTTGTGTTGTATTCGGTGCAAATGTAATCTGATTATTAATGACAATGACAATTTTTCGTTTATCAGCAAGATTTCCCAAATTAATTTCTTCGCCATCTTTTTTTACAAATCGAAACGTGATTTTTTCATTGTTTCCCATGTTCTCACCCCCTTTGTAGTATTAAATGACTAGAGAATGATAATCGATTGGACAAGGGTATTTTTTTTATAAATATGTGCAACTTCACCGAAAATGAAGGGTGTATTACCAGGTTTCCGTATTTTCCTTGTTTTTGAGTGTGAGGTGAAGGTTGGGGTGAAGCGAGCGGCTAGCCCCTTTTAGTGTTATAAAATATAGAATAAGAACTTATTCTTGAACAGTAGATCTAGGCAGTTCGGCAGGTACAATTGCTAATCCAAGTCGTGCTACCTAAATTCTCGTTTTTGATATGTTCGGCTTTTCGGCATACCTACACCTGCCGAAAAAAGTTCCTTGCGGAACTTTTAGCCCTTATATAGAGAGTTAGAGTAAATTAACCTAATTTGAGTATAAAAATGTTGTTATATCAAGAGCTTACAAGCATTTTCGTAGTTATCAAATTAGGTAACTACGAAATTATAAAAAAAATAGCCCTTAAAAAAGGGTTACTGGAAAATTCTTTAATAATGATGCGTTATGTTAACTTCACATGAATCTTTATTCATCACCATTTTCCACAGTTTAAAAAGATAACTTGTACCTATCTTTTGAATCGGAAGACCCCCAATTTTAACTCCACATCATATAAATATTTTTTTCATAAGAAAAGACACCTTTACAAGTGTCTTTTCTGATTGTTTTTTAGCAGAAGCAAGCAGCTCCAACTATGATTAATAATATAAAGAGCACAACGAGTAATGCGAATCCTCCAGCAAAGCCGCTGCCACAACTACCACCAAAGCCCATAATAGTTCCTCCTTTAGATAAGAGGGGAAAACAAGGGATCACTCATGTATTTTAACGGATTCATATTATTTTATGTCTTTAAATAATATACGAGCAAGTCTTTTAAGAAATAAAGAAAGAACACTCTAATGAATGCCTTTCTCCAATGTAATCGGCATATAACCACACCCAAGGTTTTGAAACACCCCTTGCTTTTTGGCTAGAGTGCTGGCTCGTCGTGTGGGGGCGAAACCCCACGTATTACGTATCTATTTTTAGAATAAGAACTATCTTGGGACGAATGATCTAAGCGGTTCGGCTCGTATACTTGCTTGTCCAAGTCGAGAACCATTGCTTTGCTTTTTGTCTGTCGGCTTGGCGAGAAAAGCACACGAGCCGAAAAAAGTTCCGCAAGGACAGGGGAAAAAAGAAAAGGCGATAGCCTTTAGGTGAGGATTAACGAACCGACTTTTTTTCTCCTGAAGGTGGAGATTTTTGAGCGTTTTTTGCTCAAAAATACTACCTGTTCCTTGCGGAACTTTTAGCCTTTAATAATAGTGATAATAGAGAGCATCTACAAAAAACGTGTAAATCCCTTGATATGACTGGGTTGAATACACTTTTCAGGGTGTGACGTTTTCGTCACACTTTTAAGCCTTTTTGTGACGTTTTCGTCACACCTAAAAAAATACAAATAAGTAACCAAGTGGATAATACACTTTAAAATACATATAAAAAAGACTATATCAAATTGATACAGTCTAAAAAAATCGAGCTGGTAATTTCACTTTTTTACCATTTTGATCTTTAAGATTTTTCAAAGAATATTGAAACAATCTCATCGTTAATTTATCAAGTTTTACTTCATTTTTTCGAGGTGCACAAATCATTATGTAAGGATTTACCACCCATGTTCTAGGACTTACAGTGCGACCATTTTCAATAATTTGTCCAGCACCTTCTGGATTAAGTAAAATTTCTTTTTTCTTTAATGAATTCATAACCAAAGAAGTTTTTTCTCTTGATTTTCCTATCATTTCAGCAATTTCAGAAACAGTTGCTGCTTTTGGTAACTCAAAATCTTCCTCAGCACTCTTTCGTTTCCTTTTAAATTTATCATCTCTACAAATAATAACATTACTTCTAAATTCCAAATAAGCTTGAATTCTAAATAAAAAACTTTCTTCTGCTTGAGTTAAATAACCAATACTATTCAACAAATCTAAATTTCTGTGCATTACTTGATTAAATGGCTCTCCAGCAAATGGATCTTTATTAGTTCCAACATAATGGTCTTCTCCAGTTAATTCTTTTAACTGTTGTAAAAGAGATTTTTTTAGTTCTTCAGCTTGGTCTCTTTGTTTCCCATCTTTCTCAAAATCTCTTTTTCTAGCATTTCTATCAGCTTGATTTAAAGCTTGTCCCAATTCTTCATTCATTGTTAATTCCTCCTCTAAATTGAGGGAATCAACAAAAACACCTATTTTTTGCTATTTGATTATAAAACAAATTATGATAATCTATAATCAGATAAATGAAGTCTAGGTATTTTCGTAGAATACCCTATAAAAAGAGTCATGTTCCAGCATGGCTCTTTTTTTCATTCTATCACGTTTTCAATAACCTTGAAGATAAAAACAAAGTTTCCCTATTTTTTTACCGTTCCCTATCAAAATCTCGATGTCTGCTTATTTCTCTCTTATGTTCACGTTCAAATTGATTATCTACTCCCTTGCTATCCAATTCATTTTTAACACTCTCTCTAAACGCCTTAAATTGCTCTTTAAAAACTTTTTTCGTTTGTAAATACAAAACTCTTATATTTGTCTGCAAACCCTTTATATGAGCTTTTAATGAGCTAATTTCTCTATTTAATACACCAACTTCTTTTTGCAACTGGTTTTTTTCTTGTTTCAATGTTCGATTTTCTTTCATCCATCCTTCTGCATGCACTTTTAAACTCTCATTCTCTTTCACAAAATCTATCTCTTTCAAACGCTCATAATCCTTTTTGATAGTAACTGCTGCATTCACTTGTTTTGTTATTTTACGATACTGTTCAGGTGATAATACATAATTTCTTGTCTGTTTCTTCGTGATTTCAGCTTTCCCAAACATTTTATCTTGTACTTCTGTTATTACTTCTCTACGCAAAAACGGAATCACAACAGGTTCATTTGGCACTTGATTCGTAACACTATCCAATTCTTTTTGCTGTTGTTTCACCTTTTTTTCTAACTCTATATATCGCTGACCAATCAGCTGTAACTTTTCACTTTCACTTTTCACTTGTTGTTCCACTGCTTCTAACTCTTTGTATTTATCAGCCACATGTGTTTTCACCATCTGTAATTCATTTACTTTTTCTTCAGTATGTTTCATATGATGGTCAAAAACTTCTAACTGCATTTCTTTTTCATATATTTGATTCTCAACGGTTGATTTCATTTCAGCATATTCCTTGTATTGACGAACTTTCATGTACTTGTGAGATCCTACATTTGCTCTCTCAAAATCAGAAATATGCTCTTTTGCTAATTCCTCAATATAAGCTGTTTCTAATATTCTCCAATTTGCAATTAACTCCGTCCCTTTTCCTTTTACGCCTTGTTGTTGCAAGGCTCTATCCATTCCGACACGCCTCGTTAATCCTCGACTACTTTCGAAATTCGGTACATAGTTAATATGTAAATGCGGATTTGCTTCATCATCATGTAAAACCATGTTATAAACTGCTAGATTCGGATTTCGCCCTTGAAACGCCTCAGCATACTGTTTTAACGCTTCCTTTTTGGATTCCCTATACTTTGGGTCGTCTTTGCCTTCCCCAATCGCTACAACGAGTTCTCGTTGCTCATGTGTCTTTTCATCTTTACGTATTTTTTCATAATAGTCCTTAATCTTACGGTCATTCCGTTTTTGTTTCTCGTTATACTTGTCCACCGCTTCTTGAAAGACATCCTTGTATACACTTTGGATGTCCTTTTGAACAAAGTAGATATTCTCCTCTAACCTGGATGGATCGATGCCAGGATTCCCATGAATGTTTTCCCTGTTATTATGGCTTAATGAACTTTGGTGAGATTGATTAAATGAGATAGAGAACAACATAAAGTGCCACCACTTTCCCTAGATTAATTGATACCATAAGTCTAGCAAGGCGACGAAATTGTGTCAATTAACGTAACCCTATACGTATTTTGACGCTAACGCATCAAAATCGATAGGGGTCTGCGACGCTTTTCGGCTTTACCGAGCCATGCCCAGCATGGCAAAAACAAACCTTGGGCTTTGCCCAAACCCACTGGGGAACTCTTCCCCAGACCCCATCCATCGAACACCCCAACCCCTCAATCCTTGAGGGGCTCCCTCGCCGGTTGGCAGGCCAAAACGCATACGTTTTGACACACCAAGAGGGTTTGGGACAGTAAGTCTGTCAACTCCTTAATGCTCCTTCATTTCGCTTCCGCTTCATTCTGTCCGCTTACCGTTGACAGACATGATACAACTACCTCTAATTATTTGTAAGATAACTCTATAACAAAATAACCTCACACTTTATCCACCTTAGGATACTTTAGTATTTCTAGAAATAATATATAAGATTAATACAAGAACAAATAATGAAATACTAACTATCCCAGTTACTGTCTCATTATTTACTGTGTAATTTACAATAGTAATAATAAACAAACAAAGAGTACCTATTAATGCTAACTTTTCTTTTATAAATTTAAACATTAATTCATCCCCTTTTCTAATAAATATAGCAAAAATAAATTGTAAAATAATGCAAAATTAGCAGATTAAATCTTTAAAAATCATATGATATTTCGTGACCTTACCCTCCATATGCAATATTACATATAAAAATATATCGATATAATTGTAAGCGCTTACTATAATAAAAGCATAAAGATAAATCACATCTTAGCAACAACAAAAAAGGAGGAAATAATATGACAATTGCAATGACAGTTTTAAAATTTATAGGTGGAGTAATTCCATTAGTTCAAGAACTTTTAAAAGCATTTATGTAAGTACATTATTTAACAATTATTTATAAAAATTATCATATCTTAATACGAAATAAGAGGAGGAAATAATATGGCAATCGCAATGGCAGTTTTATCATTCTTAGGTGGAATCATCCCATTAGTAGGAGAGCTTTTAAAAGCAGTAATGTAAGTTCATTATTCCGCAATTATTTATAAAAATTATCATGCAAATGATCTGTATATCAAAAGTGAATTGATGTGCAGATCATTTGTGTGAGAAAAGTCCCTTTAGCATTATGAAGGGACTTTTTTAAATTTCTACATACTTGAGGTGCCGTCACATCAACATCAAGTTAAAGCACTTTTTAATGTTTTAAAAGTGCTTTTTATTTATTATAAGTACGAATGTAAACTTTTAGATATTTGTTTACATTCATTTCCCCTAAAACATTGACTTTATACTAATTCCCCTGGTATTCTCAAAACCAACAGGAAAAGTATACATTCAAAACACTGTAAATAAAGAGATAATAGAATTCATGAACAACAAATAAGACGCTAAGCCGATCATAGCAGCGCCTACGATAATTGCTATTGGTTTAATCATTATGCTAAATATTTTTTCCTTCTTCAAGGCATGCTAACTTTTCCAACAGATCATAATAACTACCATAAGCATCTATCGTTCCTTTACTTGCTCCTACTGTCAAAGCTCCTTTAGGGTCTTGCTCTATCCACTTCCTGCTAGCTTCATCCATAATATATCCAAGCTGATGTGTATTGTTAGCAATAAATCGTTGTATTTCGTCCATCATTCATCGCCCTTCCTATTTCAATATCCGTTTTATCTAGTAAAAAGAGCACCCATTTCCGTGAGCGCCCTTTAAAGGATTATGAGAATCCCCATTAACGAAAGTTAAGGTTACTAAAGTTAATAAGGTACAAGCAGTATATGCTTGTCCTATTCAAATAGTTCATAAAAAGAGAGCATCCACATCAGTAGATGCCCAAATTTGTAGGAGTTTTCAATGAGTATTGACTAGGGCCTTAGAGAGGTTGTCCCACACTACAAATATATGCTTGTCCATCTCAAAAGGTGAAAAACAAAAAGACACCTTATACAGGTGCCTTTTCGAAAACGTAGGGGTAACGCTAAAACACAGAAACGTCATGAAGTTAATATCATTTTATGTTCGATATTCTCTAATATGCATAATGTTCATTATCAGTAGTCAACGATGTAGCGGTACCCCTATATGCTCATATTTTACAATTGTTATGAAAAATAAATACCCTAAATAGCGCTTCTTTTTATTTAGGGAAGTAACCAGCGGGAATAAAGAAATCTTTCTTTACTAATCTATGCTTAAAAATTTTAAAGCATAATTATATGATATTATGAAAAAGAACATTCCCTTACAAGAGGAATGTTCTTTTTTGCGATTCATTCGCACAACAACTTGAATCCTATTTTCTTTCAAATGTGGAAATTCATACTATCATATTTTCCCTCTGTTCAAAAGAACGGTACCCTCATACTATGTTTTTTATGGTTATTTTTGATACCCGTTATTTTTTCTAGAAAACAAAGAAACTTACAAAATCATGTCATCACTACATCCTCTTTCAAGTGGGAACTAATGTGATATAACCGAGAGTGTCCAAACACATTCTATTATTTTTTATAAGTTATATCATATAAGGAGGTGTATTCTCTTATGGTATCCGCATGTATTTATCAAGATGGAGATGCTTACTTTTTAATTGTTAAATTCAACGATAAAATCATTTTTAGAGTTTCTCTATCACCAGAATTTTATTCATTACTAGTATTCTTAGGATTTCCAATATGTAGTTAATAGTTATCTATCAACCAACTAACCAATACTAATTGATAATTTTAAACAAACAAATAGGACAAGCTAACAGATCAAAAAAAGCGAAGAAAACAAATTCTGTCATATCTTCGCTTTTTTATTTCGAGTCGCTTACAAATAGGGGTTCCGCTCACATTTTAACGAAAACATACGTTAAGCAATTTTCGACGTGAAAATAAGTGAGGTTAACATAATGCCACTTATCAGCAGTCCATGTATCTAGAAACCTAGAAAAGTCCCTTCAGAAGATCGGAAGGGGCTTTTCATTCACATAATCAATGTTATCTCTAGTTCTTACCAGTGATATTAATATAAAACAATACTCAACCATTAGTTAATACCCAGGTTGATAAAACACAACCAACACTATCGTGCTTATTTCTAAAATTTCATTTATATTTTCATTAGAGGAGGAGAGTAAAATGGAGTTAGGAAGTAAGTTAAAAAAACTACGTAAAGAACATAATTATTCTCAAAATCAGTTAGCCGATAAATTGAACGTTACTGCTCAAGCTGTTTCCAAATGGGAAAATGATAAATGCGCTCCGGATATTATTAATCTTGTTCAACTAAGCGATTTATACAATGTTAGTTTAGATTATTTAATTAAATCGGATAAAGAACTGCAAAATCACCTTTCTTTAGAAAATAACCGTTTAAAAGTAATGAAATATTTTATATTATGCATTTCTTTAATTGTTATTTTTGTTCTTTTTATTTTAATAAAATCTCAATTTTTCATGTTTGGACATGGCCTCGGAACTTGGATTCTTATTGTATGTCTTTTAGGCTTTTCAGTTTCTATTTTTTTCAGTTTATATTGTTACATAATTAAAAAAAATTATTTTATATCTCTTTGGATAGCTTTCTTAATGCTAAGCTGTATAGTATGTTTAACCTCATTTTATGACTATATCATGAAGGTAATATTCTCCTAGTATTTAAATAGCAAATGAAATAAATTAATTCTCATATGTATCTAAAAATCTAGAAAAGTTTCTTCGGAAAATCTGAAGAAACTTTTTTTTCACATAATCAATTAATTAGTCTTTAAACAAACCAAAAACACCTTTCCGTTTTTGTTTCTGATTTTGTTTCTGTATATCTCTAATGTTTTCAAGCAATAACTGATCTCGTTTCTCTAACTTTTTCTCTATAAAGACTTCTAATTCACTATTTTTCCCCTCTACTTCAGTTAGTTTTCTCTCAGTATTAGCTAAATACTCTTTTGTAGTAACTAATTCATTGGTAATCTCTTGTAATTTTTGAACTAATGCTTGATTAAATTGATTTTGTAATTGCTGATTTTCCAATACTTCATCCAATTTTTTTTCTAATTCCGATTTTTCTTCTTTTGAAACAAACGAATCAAGTTCTCCATTCTTCCATGCTCGAACTTGATCGTAAGACCATTTTTGTACATGTATTTTTTCTTTTATAGCTTTTAATTCTTCAATATTTTCCTTAGAATACCTGCGATGTCCTCCCTGACTTCGCTCGGTTTGTATATTAAATTCATTTGACCATACTTTTAATAAATCGGGAGTTACCCCTAAACTATCCGCAACAATTTTCGGTGTATACATTTCCGATTTTAGTTCCAATTTTAATTCCTCCTCCAAAAAACGGAATAAGTTTTCCCTCGCATAAACGCGATTAAATCAATATTTTAATCAAAATCGGAATTCACTTACAATTGATTTCACAACCGATTTTAAAAACGAATTGATTTCGAAATACATATCGATTTTAACACCGATACTCA
>NZ_CM000745.1:5130054-5142572 GCF_000161455.1 Bacillus pseudomycoides DSM 12442 | reverse complement strand
GGTGGTACCCCTTACAAGAAGCTTTTGATACATTCCAATATAAATCTCAGGAATTTCATATGTTTCACCTGACTGTAATTGATCAATGAATTGCTCCATATCTAATTGGATGTACTCAGAATGCTTTTTTATTGTTCCATTTTGAAAGTATTCTGGCTCTTTATTCTTCCGATATATCCGTGTATTGAGCTTTAATCTTGAAATAAAATAAGCATCATTCTTGTCTATAGTATGTAGATCTTTTAAATCGAAGTATCCTAAATCCCGTATACATACATCGTTCGGTTGAAGAGTCGTTAAACAAGTAGAACCATAGGCTTTATCATTGTGTTTTCCCGATCCGACATGAACATGTAGAAACTGACCACTTAATAAATCGTATTCTAGTTGAATTTTCACACCAGCACTTTGACCACTACCTCCTGAACCTTGATATGTAGAAGCAAATTTATCTGGAACCTGAAAATGTGTGGAATCCAATATACGAATCCGACGAAAGTAGTTTATATACGATGTTAGAACCTGGCTAGATGAACAAAATTGGTGATGGAGTAACGAGGCTAATATTTGTTGTAACAACTTTACAGCTTGAGAATTAAAGCGCTGATTGAGTCCTTCTGAACTCATAGAAATACCTGTGGTAGCTTCTAATCGACTACATAGTTGTGTCAATGAAGCGTTTGCTATGTTTTCACTTAACCAAACACAAAGAGCTACTAAATCTTGTGCACGATATTTACTTTTTCGTTGAACAAATCCTATCTCTCTAGCTAATTGTTCTAAGGCATCAGGTGACATATATCGTTGTAACTCTTTAGAAAACAATTCTAATTTATCAAAAGTCGATAAGTTCATGCCAAAAACGCCATCCGTTCCTATGATTCTACAGAAAGAATAACGTATTTTTTCATTTTAAGGAAATTTAGTTTTGTTATCTTTCCTTAACAACAAACAAGACGCCACCCAGATCACGGTAGCGCCTACGATAATTACTATTGGTTTAATCATTAACAAGTATATCTGGACCCTTTTTCAACATATACGCAAAACCTGAAATAAATACGATACTAAATATAATAATGGAAGACCACATATTAAAATGAAATTCTTTACCTACAACTAAATAATAGATGTTATGGACCAAGAAATTAGCACCTATGATAATCCCACCTAACATTGAACTAATTACAAGGCTTATTAAATAAAATTTGAGCTTCTGAAACATTTCCCCTCTACTCCTTTTCTAAAATCAACTTTATTTAGGACGGTTTAGAAAATTATACCATTTATTTTTTCTAATATTCTTAAACCTATAATATATTTAAGGTTATTTTAAGAGAAGAAGGATTGCCTACCCAAATGTCCATTTTGGGGTCCCACTACATGCCCATCAAGCTAATGAAACTGGTTGCCCCAGAACAAAAAAATGTATATTTTCACCTGGAGATGCCAATTTTCTCGTTTTGGGGGTATTTGCCTTTATTAGCTTGATGGCGATGGGGTATCGCCATCATTTCGGAAAAAACCCACGCTAAGACTATTTTCTATCCAAAATAATTCCTTACTAATACTAAACTTCATTTCGTTGCAAATCCAATTAATAATGTGTGTGTATTAAATTGATATATTAATAAATTTAAAAACGATCTTCTCTCTAAAAAATTCGTTTAAAAAGAAGATCGTTTTTCTAATTTTTGCATCATATTACAAAACAAATTAAAATACGTAACTATGTTGAGTAACATTGAGCTGAAAAATATTTTTCCGTTTAAATGGTAAATATGCTTAAACTACATGGCGTATTAGCGTGGTAATTGAATTATCTGACGCAAATAATTTCTTCGGATAATTAAGAAATAAATGATCTGTACGCATATAAAACTTGTGAATATAAGAATGGAATTTCCTGTAACAGATAAATCTATATACTTACGCTGCGCTAAATATTGTAATGCTACAAAGGCCACGCTACTATGAATTATCGCAATTACAATTGGTACAAAAAACAATATGCTAATTTGTTGTGTGACAATTTTCTTTAACTCTTTTTGGGTTAACCCTACTTTAGAAAGCATTTCATACTGTTTTTTGTCTCGATCTAAATCTGTAAATAGACGGAAGTACAAAAAGCTGATCGCAAACACAAAAAATACAATCCCTACTAATACACTAATGATAGACAGAAGTCCATTTTCTTGTTTTCCTTCTAACCACTGTAAAAATAAGGATTCAAACTTATAAGGTGGATTCATTTTTTCGCTATCATAAGGGAACATCTTCATGAATTGTTTAGAAATATCTTCCGTTTCTGGCCAATTTTTAATTAAAAATCCATATTGTGTATATTGATTGTGTTCCTGTTTTTGTAATGGTGGCGTATTGATAATTTGTTCGTAAACGGAATCAGAAACAACAGAAATAAAACCAAAAGAAGGGCAAAGTACATTATCCATTAATATTTTTTTACCAGAAACATCGATACGTATATTCCCTTCCTGCAGTGTAAGAGACGAAATTTCTTTTTTAAATTCATCTTGGGATTCCCCTCTAAGCCTACTTTTTGATGGAAGAATGAGGCTGTCTTGTTCATTCTGCAAAGTTTCAACAGGATATCCTAGTATTTTAGCGGATGCATTATAATCAGTAAGCTTCATGATATCTGCCATATTTTCTGTTGTGAAAACAGTAGGAGAGATCAATTTATAGGAAAAGTCAGCATTATTCAATTGTTTTTTTATCTGAGCAATATGAGATGCTTCCTCCACATTTCCCTTATAAGATGTATAACTAAATGCATAAGGAGTCTGAGATTGTGCGAATGTACTGCTTCCTACAGCAAGACAAACACCAATAGAAGTAAAAGCAACAGCAGAAAGAATACTCACTAGAAATAGCGTTTTCGCATTATCTGTCATTCGATACGCTAGCTCTGAAAGGGTTAACAGATTGGTCTTTTTAAAGAAAGTATGTTGACGCTTCTTCAATGTTTGGATGAGATAAAAGCTAAGTTGGGTAAATAAAAAGTATGTTCCTACTACAGTGAAAAAGACGCAAGCTAACATGACATATACAAAACTATTTCCTTTCCATAACGCAGTATATAAATAAAATGCTGATGCATATCCTATACCAATAAAAAGAATAGAGAGTAAAGCTAACCATTTAGATGACTTTGGTTCTGGTTTTGGTTTTTCTTCTGATTTCATGAGTCCGATAAGCTGAGATATTTTCATCATTCGCGTAGTGTACAAAGAAACAACTATAAATAGAATGAGGAACGAGAGACCTGTTATTAGAATCGCTTTGTATGGAAAATAAAATGGAAGACCACCTTTTAATGCCAAAAGGGAAGCGCTCAGTAACAAAACTAATTTTCCAAAAACAAGTCCAAGTCCAATACCAACAAGAATAGAGCAACACCCAATGAACATATTTTCAATAAAGATCAGTTTGTGTAATTGGGAGTTAGCCATACCATGGAGCATTAAAATTCCAAATTCTCGCTTTCTTGTTTTTAAAAACGCAGTGACAGAATATAGAATGAAGAAAAAGGAAAAAAATATAATCAAATATTGAGCTATCTTAAATCCTTGTGTGCCCAAAGCACTCATGGTTGCACTTGTCGATGCAAGTTTCCCAGTGAAATAAGGGTGAAATGCAAGTAACTCGAAAGTGAAAAAAATCATAACAGCAAATGTACTACTTAAAAAATGACCGATATATAATCGTTTATTGCGAATGACGTTATTACATGCGAATTGACGAAAATTCATGTTGATTTCCTCCTAGTAAGGACAATACATCTATAATGTTTTGATAAAACATAGAACGAGTATCACTACAATAAATTTCATTATAAAATGTACCATCTTTAATAAAGACCACTCGGTCGCAGTAACTCGCAGCCATTGGATCATGTGTCACTAACATCATGGTTGCTTGTTGTTCCTTGTTTAATTTCGTTAATAGTTCCATTACATCACCAGCAGCTTTTGAATCTAAGTTCCCTGTCGGTTCATCTGCAAGAACTAATTGAGGAGAATGAATGAGTGCACGAGCAATCGCTGTTCGTTGAGCTTGTCCGCCTGAAATTTCATAGGTTCGTTTATTTAAAATTTTCCCAATACCTAATTGGTTTGAAATTAGTTCTACTCGTTTGTTCATTTCTTTCAGATTTACATTGTCTAATGTAAGTGGAAGAAGAATATTTTCTTTTACTGTTAAAGTATTCAAAAGGTTAAATGATTGAAAGATAAATCCTAATTCACGACGCCGAAATAGTGCTAAGTCATGAGAGGACAAACGATAAGGGTTCTTGCCATTAATCAATACTTCCCCCGATGTTGGCGCATCAATAGTAGAAATCATATTGAGGAAAGTAGTTTTTCCACTTCCAGATGGCCCCATAATTCCTACAAACTCCCCCTTATTTATCGTCAAATCAATATTTGAAAGTGCTTTATAGGCTGCTTTTCCTGTGTAGATTTTACTTAAGTCGCGAACCTGTAGTATGTCCATGTGAGTATGCCTCTTTTCTTGTAGTTTATGTTAATGAGTGTACCTAAACTACAATATTTTTCATATTGAATTATCTTTCATTTGTCTTACACACCTGAAATGCTTCTGAATATTTCGAAATAAAAACAAATTTTAATGGTTATATTTAAACAGATTATCACTTTATATGAAATAACATCTATATATGTTTAAAAGAAACAAGGACTCTTGTTTAGCCTGCCCATACAACACAATTTAGAACAAACCGGGTGATTACTTATGCAACACAACTTACAGAACAGGGTGAGACAGTGAATATAGTAGAAAGATTTTCTTGGTTCTATTGCAAAGTTTGAAAAAAGCATAAACAGGTTGGTAAATGAAGAGCAATGTTTAAGAAGTAGCTAGTAATTGTTGAAGTTCATTGTACGTTGAAAAGGCGGAGTCTCTTTGAAGACTTCGCCTTTGTTTATATAGAGCATGAATGGTTTCAATACCTTTTATCGTACGTGAAGCATGACGAAGATTTCGAAATCCTGCGGATTTAGCAAAACGTCTCTTTACATGCCTATGATCCTGTTCAATAAGATTGTTTAAATGCTTGATAGTACAATGGATTGTAGTTTGATAAAATCCTTGTTTTCTTAATTTGTTAAATGCGCAAAGTAATGCTGGCGCTTTGTCTGTAGTGAGAACCGTTGGTTCTCCAAAATGGTTTACTAATCTTTTCATGAAGGCATAGGCAGCTTGATGATCTCGCTTTTTACGAAGTTGAATATCTAATGTGTGTCCCTCTTTATCAATTGCACGATAGAGATAACGCCATCCTCCCTTAACTTTGATATAAGTTTCATCCAAATGCCAAGATAAGCGTGCAGATTTATTTTTCATTTTCCAAATTTGATAGATGAGATTGTCATATTCATGAACCCATCGCATGATGGTTGTTGGCTGAACTGAAATACCGCGTTCTTTCAGGATTTCAGAGACATCGCGATAACTTAAAGAAAAACGGCAGTAGTAGCCGACAGCTACTAAAATAATATCTTTCTTGAATTGTTTTCCTTTAAAATATCTCATGTCTGATTCTCCTAGATCCTGTTTTCTAGAGTGTAGCTTCATGTAGAAAACTTTGCAACAGAACCCTCATGCTCATCAATTTAAGAAATTAATTGTTCCCAAAAACAATAAAAAACTCGATTTAAAATCAGGTTGGAAATAAAAGTAAGCCTATGACCTGTTTTTTCACGTATCTCGGCTGTACCCCCCAATGGGTGATCGGGTGATCCCCCTTGATTAAGCTTTATTATAAACATAAAATGTAATTAAAAGTATATGGGAGAAATATATGAAAAATAGACCGTGGTATTTACAAAGTAAATTTTTATATACAATATGTTTAATACTACCATTAATAGGGTATATAATTGTTTTGTCTAATAAAAAAAAATTCACACATGAAGAATGGCTACCATTTCTTTTAGTAGCAACAATTATGACTGCTTTTTGGTTATTAAAATTCCTTCCAACTAATATGTTTTTTATAGGAATAATCGTAACCATTATAACAATATATATAGTTATCAAAAATTAAATCTGTACCGTCAATATTTTTGTGTGTAACTTGTTTTCTTAAGTTGATGGGCATGGGGTAGCACCACATCGTCATCAAGCTAAGGTTATATGATTTTAATTTCAAGTGATATTTTTTATTGCTTCTAAAGATCTAGTATAGGTTATTTAAAGATTTGTATACCAAATAAACCCTATCGGGTTTCGTTTTTTTAGATTATGCTACATGATTGTGAGACATAGAAAAGTTGTATACGACACCTAAGATATCAAAGACTGTTTTCTTCTCATACCTATGGGATTTTCGTCCGTTTTTATGTAAGAGATTAAACAGCCGAAACAATATTCTTGTTAATTCTTGGGTGTCTTTTTGTAGAGCTTGATAAAGAAGTAGAAAATAATCTTTAATAATATAAATCGCTTTATATTCGCTTTATATTCGCTTAATTCTCGTTTCTTCTTGATGAGGAGTAATTGACGCATTTGAAACATGGTGGAGGAACAAAGAAGGATACTTATTAATTGTCCGTATAAGTGACATTCTAATCGTTCTAATTTTACAGAATTACAATGATGAATACGAAAAAATGATTTCCATGTTTTAAAAATCCTATCTCTCTGGCTAATTGCTCTAAATCATCAGGTGACATATATCGTTGCAACTCTATAGAAAACAATTCTAGTTCATCAAAAACGCCATCCTTTCCTATGATTCTACAGAAAGAATAGCGTATTTTTTCATTTTAAGGAAATTTAGTTTAGTTAGCTTGATAGCGATGGGGCGGTACCCCATTTCAGGGATCTTTTTATGTTAAATAAAAATTATTTAACACCAACAGCATCAAATGCTTTATTTACAGAAGTAACCTCAGCTGATTGTGTTCCATATAAATCTGCGGCTGACTGTACAAGGGCTTGTCTTGCTTGAGAAAATGTTGCCGATTCTGTTAGATATTGAGTATTTGCGCGATAAAAGATTTTACCCATTTTATCTTTACCAATACCATTTACAGTTACCCCATAATGAGTACCACCCTCTGCAACGAGATACGCTGCTTTATTGATAATCCCACTATTTGTGTGTACTAATTTGCTTTGATTCGTTCCTGTATAACGTTTAGAATAATGGTCTGGATCACCGTATTGTGTTGGATCGCTCATAGAACGAAGGGCTTGACCTGATTGGAAGAATAAATCTTCCCCAATTAAATAATCAGGTTTTGAATTATTATAATATTCAATTAATGTACCGAAAATATCTGACATTGCTTCATTAAGTGCGCCAGATTCATCTTGATATATTAAATTGGATGATGACTCTGTAACTGCATGTGTTAGTTCATGGCCAACAGCATCAATTGCGGCTGTAAATGAACGTGTTGATCCATCTCCATCCCCATATACCATTTGTTTTAGTTCCGGACTCCAAAATGCGTTTCCATACTGTTGTCCAAAATGAACAGATGAAACAATTTTAGCCCCATTTCCGTCATAGGAGTTTCTTCCCTGAACTTTTTTATAATAATCATATACCATTCCTGCATAAGTATGAGCATCTACAGCTGCTTGTGCATTTTTGCTTGTAAAACTGTTAGTGTTATTACTAAAAAGGACACCTGGAAGAAACGAAGTGTCATCATCACTTCCTTGATTTTGTGCATCATACGTATAAATTCCCTGTCCACGCGTTTTATCTGCTAAATAATAAGTATTATTAGATTTTAAGAGGTTCAAATTTTGGGTATTTCCAAATGAATCTTTCCCTGTCCCAGTTGTTACTGTTTCGGTAATATTTCTTGGATTTTTTGCTGCATGTAAGACTTCAATATGGTCTAGGATTTTTCCAGTCTCTGCTTCAACAAAATAATCATGGCTACCTGGTTGTGGGGATAAAAATCCTAAATGAACATAATATGCATAGGATACTGTGTCATCTTTTGCATATACTACAAGTTCAGATGTTGGTTTCACATCATAGTTTGGTTTAAATCCTAGTTCCTTTTCAGCAAAGGACACTGCTTCATTGGCAGAAATTTTTTGATTTGGTTGTTGTAATTTTTGGTCTAAATCAGGAATAACAGTTCCTGAAAAAACAGTTAATACTCCTTTATTATCAACATGTGCAACTTGTGTAGATCCCCATACTGGAACACCATTATATGTTTGTTGTAATCGAACAACTTTTGCTCCTAACGTATCATCTTCTTGTTTCTTTACAGTGAATGATTCTTTAGCACTTTTGGTACCTAGTTTATATTTATCCTTATTTTCATCAACATATCGAAATACTACATCCTCAGTTTTTGTTGAAGATGGTGTAGTCAGCTGTCCAGAAATAAACTCTGTAGACTTGATAGCCTCATTATACTTCTCTGTAGACAGCACATTATTTGATGTAGCTGCATAGCTAGATGTCGGTAAACTAATTGATGTAGCAACAATACCAGCTGACAATAAAACTACTAAACTTTGTTTCTTTGTTTTCATATTTCTTTCTCCTTTGTTTTTACATCCTGTTTTAAACAGAATATTTATATTTTTTGAAAATTATATATATACATATACATTCTGTAAAGGTAGTCAATTGTAAAAAATGGGAAATAATTCATATTATTTCAATCTGTTTACCTGTAATTTTGGTTGTACAAGACCTTAAAGTGTTGAGTTTTCTAGATTTTCATAATAAATATGCAATTTTGCATATTCGGGTCCCGCCACATGCCCAGCAAGCTAAGATTTTGAATTGTCCCCAGAACGATTATTTTTGGGACAATCGAATAACAAGTGACTTTCGCCTGTTTTTTGTAAAAAAACTTCCCCAATACTCATCTCAAAAACTATGTTCTTAAAACGTACATTTATAATTTATTTTCTTCACAGCAAAAAAGATAAGATCAAGGACTCGATCTTATCTTTAGCATAAGGAGAAAACAATAGGGTGATAACCATCACATTTCTATTATATTATAAATTCTGGAAATTTTTAATATTAAAACCATAAATAAATATGATATCTATATTGAGAAAATTAGTTATAAAAACAATAAAAATGAAAGTAAACTTTTGAATATTAATTTGCTTTCATTTTTAAAACACTAAATTTCAATGTTCTACTTTTTTAATATGTAATATTGCATACAATTTATAGTTGATAATCATTATTACTGTAACTATAATAGTTACAGTAAGGTTAATATTAAAATTACAACATGAATGGAGATGTTATAAAATGGGTATGAAAAAAATCATTTTAGCTGGTGCATTAGGAGCCGCAGCACTTGCAGGAACAAATTTACCAGGATTAGAAGTAACAAAAGCTAGTGCAGCTTCTATTGAATCAAATATATCAACAATTGAAGGTCGTGTAGTTGAGATTAGTAATAATGTTATATTTGTAGAATCAAAACAATATACAGATCCTATCAGTATCAATTTTGATTCTATACCAAATGTAAAAATAGGAGATCAAGTAAAAGTTACTGGTACAATGATGCGTAATTTTACTGAATATATGATTGCAAATTCTATTGAAAATAAATCATTAACACCAGGAATGCATTTAAAAGAAAATGGTCGACCTGATTATGTAGTAGGAGAAATTAGTGAAAAAGGAAAAATTGATGAATACGTAGACGTACCTATAGATTATGTACTTGTTAAATATCCTAAAATCAACGGTGGAGATGAAATTCTAGAAGTTTACTTAACACAAGGACAAAAACTTAATGTCGGTGACAAAGTTAAAGTAAATAATATGGAATTTGCACAATGGGGTGGAAGTTCTATAAATTGGAGCATAGAAAACAACATTGAAAAAATTCAAGAATCGAAAACTCCAAATCAAACTAATGATGATCAATGGATTTGGTCTTAGTAAAATATTATTATTTATTTTAGTTATTCTTTTCTATTAGTTATACCAACCAACAAATATATAAAATCCTAATGTATTTGTTTAAATTGTTTGACCATTAACATTAGTACTATCTAAAAAAAGAACTTGTAGTCCTTCTACAAGTTCTTTTTTGTTTTTTTACAAAACTGAAAATAAACTTTTGAATATTTGTTTACATTCATTTCCCCTAAAATATTGACTTCACCCCAATTCCCCTGATATCCTCAAAATTAGCAAGAAAAGTATACATTCAAAACGATATAAATAAAGAGGTACAGAAACAAATGAACAAAAAAACACATCTCATTGATGTCCAACCCATCCGAAGTAAAGATCAGATTGAAGATATGAAATGGGCTCTTAAACGTCACTGTTCAGAAAGAGACTACATCTTATTCACGATTGGGATCAATACAGGTCTACGAGTAAGTGATCTACTTCAATTAGAGACTTATATGATTTTAAAATTAAAACGAAAACGTAGAAAAGAATTAAAAGTAAAAGAGGGAAAAACGAGGAAAGAACGGATTATTAATCTTACTTCTATTTTTGACGAAGTATATCAATACGCCCAAACAGTAGAAAATACCTGGTTATTCCCTTCACGTAAAGGAAATCAACCCATTAGTAAAATCCAAGCCTATCGACAATTGCAAAAAGCCGGAGACTTTGCCGGTGTAGAATCCATTGGGACCCACACCATGCGCAAAACCTTCGGTTATTGGTTCTATAAACAAACAAAAGATGTAGCAATGTTGCAAGACATACTAAATCACAGTACACCACAAATTACTCTTAAATATATTGGAATCAATAAAGAAGAAAAAGATAATGTACTAGATAATTTCTATATCTAATCACATATGATCAACATAAGGAAAAATTTGATATACAATCAGATTTAAAAACAAATTCCTGCAAAGAAAAAACCAACTCGTATGAGCCAGTTTTAAATAGTTAGTTTATTTGGAGCGGCTTTGATGATGCTGAGATAGCTTTATATAAGAATACAGCCAACTGTTCACGTGTTACGAAACCCTCTGGATCAAATTTGTTATCACCTATACCACTAGTTATACCATTACTATATAAAATTTTAATCTCTTCACTTGCCCAGTGACCTTGCGTATCATTAAATTGATGATCAAATTTCCTAGTTAATCCAAAGGCAGTTCTAAACGAAACTGCAATTTCTGCTCGTTTTATATCGCGCTTAGGATCAAATTTTTCATCCTTCAGATAAGGAAAAATGCCATTATTGTATACTGCCACAATTTCCTTTTCAAAATTTGAACCATCTATGTCATTGAAAGGTTTAAGATTCTTATAAGGACCGTCAGGAACCTTAATCATTCTATATAAAAATACTGCTAATTCTTCACGTTTCACTTTATCTTTGGCACCAAAATAACCATTACCAAATCCTAGCATTATATTATGATCAGCCATGTACTGAATCTCTTTATACGCCCAATGCGATTGAGGTACATCTATAAAACTACTTGTTTGAGCGCTCGCTTCTTTTATATTCTGATTTGAGTTATTACTTGTTGTTTCAGCAAAAGAATTCTGCGCAAAAAAAGTCGAACCAAGTACCGCTGCACATACACCCGAAATAATTAATTTTTTCATTTCTTTCTCTCCTAATTATTATAATAATAAATATCTCTATATAATTATATATATATATAATTATATAGCAACAAAAATTTATTTTTATATTTGGATAAAACAAATATATTAATCAAAAAAAGAATCCCTTATTTCTTTTGGGATTCTTTTTCTAATTTCTAAGACTGCTCACACAAATGATCTGCACATCAATTCTTCTTTGATATACAGATCATTTGTATGATAATTTTTATAAATAATTGCGGAATAATAAACTTACATAAATGCTTTTAAAAGCTCTTGTACGAATGGAAGTACTCCACCTAAAAATTTTAAAACTGCCATTGCGATTGCCATGTTATTTCCTCCTCTTTTAATTTCTGAATATTAGGAATTATATAAATTCATTATATTACAGACTTAAGAATATAACAATATCTTTTTTTATTCTCTCTAAGATTTCGAAATATGCCCATAACAAAATTTTTTACGCCACATTTATTCATGATAATTAAGTTCACTTTTTTCGTTTTGGGGTGGATTTGTTTTCTTAAGTTGATGGGCATGGGTACTACCCCAACAAGACTTTTTTATTATTTTTTGGGACCGATATTGAAATAAAATCGGATCATGGCATTACGTTTTTGCAAAGTATTTTCTTTGATTTGGAAAATATTATAATGTAATTTATATAAGGAGATTTTTAAATAGAGTGATAAAACATGTTAAAAAAGAAATCTGATCCTATATTGAAGATAATTTTGATGGTTGTTGCTGCTGGTATAATAACTCTGACTTTTTTCTCAGACCAATCTAATACAATGAAATGGTTAATGCGGACTTGTTGGACCATTATATTTATCTATTGTAGCTTTGAAATAAAGTTTGATTAAAGAGGATTCTTCCTTAGCAGATTTATGTTTGGGTTTTTATAAAAAAGTTT
>NZ_CM000745.1:5100584-5129954 GCF_000161455.1 Bacillus pseudomycoides DSM 12442 | reverse complement strand
AATATTATTCCGCAGTAGCTCAGTGGTAGAGCTATCGGCTGTTAACCGATCGGTCGTAGGTTCGAGTCCTACCTGCGGAGCCATTATGCTTCCATAGCTCAGCTGGTAGAGCACTTCCATGGTAAGGAAGAGGTCACCGGTTCAAGCCCGGTTGGAAGCTTGGGAACAGTTTTAATTTTTTTTGGCCCGTTGGTCAAGTGGTTAAGACACCGCCCTTTCACGGCGGTAACACGGGTTCGAATCCCGTACGGGTCACCACTTTTGGAGGATTAGCTCAGCTGGGAGAGCACCTGCCTTACAAGCAGGGGGTCGGCGGTTCGATCCCGTCATCCTCCACCATATATTTTATAATGTCGGAGGGGTAGCGAAGTGGCTAAACGCGGCGGACTGTAAATCCGCTCCTTCGGGTTCGGCAGTTCGAATCTGCCCCCCTCCACCATTTTCAAAAAAACAACCTGAAAAGGTTTATTTTTTTGAAAAGACAACCATACTAGTAAATATTAATGGGCTATAGCCAAGCGGTAAGGCAACGGACTTTGACTCCGTCATGCGCTGGTTCGAATCCAGCTAGCCCAGCCATTTACGAGCCATTAGCTCAGTTGGTAGAGCATCTGACTTTTAATCAGAGGGTCGAAGGTTCGAGTCCTTCATGGCTCACCATTTTCGCGGAAGTAGTTCAGTGGTAGAATACAACCTTGCCAAGGTTGGGGTCGCGGGTTCGAATCCCGTCTTCCGCTTTTTTACTTCGGGGCCTTAGCTCAGCTGGGAGAGCGCCTGCCTTGCACGCAGGAGGTCAGCGGTTCGATCCCGCTAGGCTCCATTATAAATTAGAAAAAACCTTACATCTTTTGATGTAAGGTTTTTTGTCTATCTTGCTTAATAAGGATGAGTTTCCATTCATTTCGTTTACAATAGAAAGATAGAGTGAAATATACCATTTGAATTGAAGTGTGTTGGAATAAGGGGAATGGAGGGATCGGTGTTGAAAATTGTTATTGCATCTGATTCATATAAAGAAAGCTTACGAGCGATAGAGGTATGTAAGGCTATTGAAAAAGGATTTACTAAAATTTTTCCTGAAGCTGAGTATGTAAAAGTCCCGATTGGAGATGGAGGAGAAGGTACAGTCCAGTCCCTTGTTGATGCTACAGGGGGAAAGATTATTCCACTTCATGTAACAGGTCCACTTGGTGAGCGTGTAGAAGCATTTTACGGCATTTCTCAAGACAAAAGAACAGCGTTTATTGAAATGGCAGCAGCATCAGGATTACAGCATGTTTCAGTTAAAAAGCGAAATCCTCTTATTACAACAACAAAAGGAACGGGAGAGCTTATATTAGATGCACTGGATAAAGGCGTACAGCACATCATTTTAGGTCTTGGCGGAAGTGCTACGAACGATGGGGGTGCCGGAATGCTCTCTGCCTTAGGTGTAAAATTTTTAGAGAAAGATGGACGAGTAATAGAACCTGTCGGTGGAAATTTACATTCTATTGATTCTTTAGATTTATTGAAGTTGGATTCTCGTTTAGCACATGTAAAACTAGAAGCGGCGTGTGATGTAGATAATCCTTTGACAGGACAAAAAGGAGCATCTTTTGTATTTGCAAAACAAAAGGGAGCAAGTGCAGAAATGATTGCACAGTTAGATGATAACTTAAAGCGTTATGCCCATGTATTAAAAAAATATTTACATATTGATGTGGAAGAGATTGCAGGTGCAGGAGCTGCGGGGGGATTAGGCGCTGCTGTTGCTGCTGTACTACAAGGGGAATTAAGAAAAGGAATTGAAATTGTATTAGATTATACAAATTTTGATGAACATATAAAAGAAGCGGATCTAGTTCTTACAGGTGAAGGAAGGATAGATGTACAAACAGCTTATGGAAAAGCTCCAGTTGGAATTGCTAGACGGGCAAAGAAACTTCATATACCCGTTATAGCTATTGGGGGTTCCGTGCTCCCTAATCACATTTCAGTTTATAAAGAAGGAATAGATGCTGTGTTTGCTGCCACATCAAGTCCAATGACATTAGAGGAAGCATATATAACAGCAAAGGAAAATATTGAAATGTCCGCACGAAATATCGCATCTGTATGGAAAATAGCATCAGAAAGACGTCTCTAATATAGGAGGCGTTTTTTTACTTTCAATTATTTATGAATACATGTGTAATGAGGTTTCCTGGGAGGCGTTTCGTTTTATACATAAAATAGCTTTAGGATATTGGTTTCTACGTAGATATGGGTGAATAAGGTGCATATACATACAAAAAAATGTCGAGTTGAGTCAGACTATAGAAAAGATTTAAAATATTTAGTGAAGGCATAAAAGGGGGAGACTATCTATGAAGAAAGAAATTTCAATCGTTGGAGTTCCAATGGACTTAGGGCAAATGCGTCGTGGGGTTGATATGGGACCAAGTGCAATTCGTTATGCAGGAGTAATTGAACGAATTCAAAATATTGGGTATGACGTAGAAGATATCGGAGACCTATGTATTGAAAGAGAACAGGAAATAGATGAAAATACAAAATTAAGAAACCTTACACAAGTTGCACATGTTTGTGATGAATTAGCAAGTAAGGTTGATCATATTATAGAAAAAGGTCGTTTTCCACTTGTATTAGGTGGTGACCATAGTATTGCTATCGGGACACTTGCAGGGGTGGCAAAGAACTATAAAAATTTAGGTATTATTTGGTACGATGCACATGGGGATTTAAATACGGAAGAGACATCACCATCTGGAAACATTCATGGTATGTCACTTGCAGCAAGTTTAGGTTATGGACATCCTTCACTCGTTAATTTATATGAAGCGTATCCAAAGGTTAAAAAGGAAAACGTTGTTATTATCGGTGCGCGCGCGTTAGATGAAGGTGAAAAAGAATTCATTCGTAATGAAGGAATTAAAGTGTTTACAATGCATGAAATTGATCGTATGGGAATGACTGCCGTTATGGAAGAAACGATTGCATATTTATCTCATACAGATGGTGTTCATTTATCATTAGATTTAGATGGACTTGATCCACATGATGCACCAGGAGTTGGAACACCTGTAACTGGTGGATTATCATATCGTGAAAGTCATTTAGCGATGGAAATGTTATCGGAGGCTGATATCATTACATCTGCTGAGTTTGTTGAAGTAAATCCGATTTTAGATGAGAAAAATAGAACGGCAACAACAGCGGTAGCTTTAATGGGTTCTTTATTCGGTGAAAAACTAAAATAAATGTAAGAAAAGCAGCTGAAATGCTGCTTTTTTTATTTTAAAAAAAGAGTATAATAATGAGTTATATTATACCGCTTTACAAGAAAAGTTCGACATCTTACCAATTTTCACCAAGGGGGTGTCGTTGTAATTGTCGTTTCTTTCATGTATGGTATAATTAACTAGTTGTTGTAAATACATACAGATAGAGCAAAATAATAATATTTCAGTATATGGATAAAATTGCTCATAAGTAGGAGGAAGGGTTAGCATGCCTTTTGGAGATATGAACCTTTTGAAATATCTCAGTACGATATTAGATATCGCCGTTGTGTGGTTTGTTATATATAAGCTAATTCTTGTAATCCGAGGAACAAAAGCTGTTCAACTTTTGAAAGGGATTACAGTTATTATTATCGTTCGTATATTAAGTTATTTATTTGAGTTGCATACATTGCAGTGGCTCACGGACCAAGCTTTAACATGGGGATTTTTAGCAATAATTATTATTTTCCAACCAGAGCTTAGACGAGCGCTTGAACAATTAGGAAGAGGAAGTTTGTTCTCCCGTGGAATTGGTCAGGAAGAAGAAGAGCATGAAATCGTTGCGAATGCTGTGGCAAAGGCAACTGAATATATGGGGAAACGACGCATAGGTGCGCTTATTACATTATCTAGAGAAACTGGAATGGGAGATTATGTAGAAACCGGGATTCCTTTAAATGCGAATGTGTCATCAGAACTACTTATTAATATCTTTATCCCTAATACACCGCTTCATGATGGAGCAGTGATTATGCAAGGAAATACGATTAAAGCAGCAGCTTGTTATTTGCCATTATCGGAAAGCCCGTTCATATCAAAAGAATTAGGAACGCGTCACCGGGCTGCGATGGGAGTTAGTGAAGTAACTGATAGCATTACAGTGGTTGTATCAGAAGAAACAGGCCAAATCTCTTTAACTAAAAATGGAGAATTGCATCGTGACTTAAAAGTCGAACAGTTAAAAGAGATGCTTTTAGCAGAGTTTAGTGGAAATGTGAAGACAACTTCTTCATCTTTATGGAATTGGAATTGGAGGAGAAAGCGTCATGGATAAGCTAATGGAGAACCACTGGTTTTTAAAAGGAATTTCATTACTATTGGCGTTAATGCTTTACATGTCGACGAATTTGTCAGATAAAAACACGACAGGGAATACGAGTGCATCACTTTTTCCAACAGGTGATGTAACGGAGACAGTATCTAACGTTGTAGTAGCAGTAAATTATGATGAAGATAAATATATTGTAAGTGGTGTTCCAAAGTATATAAAAATAAAATTGGAAGGGCCAAAAAATGTAATTACTGCAGCAAGGTCGCAACGTGAGTTTGGAGTATCTTTAGATTTACGTGGGTATTCTACAGGAACATACGATGTGCCTTTAAAGTATACCGGGATGGAAAACAATTTAAAAGCAACAGTTCAACCGGCGAAAGTTAAAGTTACGATTCAAAAGAAAGCAAAAAAGTCATTTCCTGTGGAAGTAAAGTACTCAAATGAGAGTCAAATGCAAGGAAGTATGGTTGAAAAACCGACTATCAAACCAGGAACTGTTGAAGTTATGGGTACAGAAGAGGAACTAGCAAAAGTTGCGCTTGTCAGGGCGTATGTTGATTTGAAGGGGATAACAAAAACAGTAACAAAGACAGCCGAAATTGTACTGTATGATGAAGAAGGCCGGAAATTAGACTTACAAACAACACCGTCTAAAGTAAATGTTACAATCCCAGTTTCAAATCCAACTGCGACAAATAATATTGAAAAAACTGTGCCACTAACTTATGTGAAAAGAGGAAGTCTACCAGAGGGGTTAGCGGTTACAAACATCGGTATCGAACCAAATGAAGTGACAATATCAGGCCCAAAAGATGTTTTGGATAATATAAAGTCCTTGGAGGGCGTCGAAGTAGATCTTAGTAAAATTACGGAATCTACAACATTCGATGCCTCTGTTTTATTACCGAAAGGTGTAACCAATGTAAGCCCCAGTCAAGTGAAGGTTTCTGTCGAAGTGCAAAAACAAAAAACTGTAAAGCATAAGACAATAGATGGCATTTCTATACAAAAAAATGGATTGTCAGATGAATTCACTTTACAACTACTTTCTCCACAAAGTGGAAAGATAAGCGTTGATATTTCAGGAGAAGCAAGTATAGTAGATAAAATAACAGCGGCGCAAATAACAGCATCAATTAATCTACAAAACATATCTTCTGGGACGCATGATATTCCAATTCAGGTTAGCGGTCCTAGTAATGTTTCAATAGAAGCAAAACAAAAAACTGTAAAGGTAACCCTTGTAAAGAAAGAAAAACCAGATCAAGAAGTACAAGGTAAGCCGGAGCAACCAGATTCACAAAAAGATAAAGAGAATGAAACAGAAAAACCAACAGAAAAACCAACAGAAAAACCAACAGAAAAACCAAAAGAAGAACAGAACAAAGAATCTGAAAAAGAGAATGAAGCAGAAAAACAAAAAGAGCAAAATAAAGGAGCGAATAGCAATGGGTAAATATTTTGGTACAGATGGTGTGCGCGGTGTCGCGAATAAGGAATTAACACCTGAATTAGCGTTTAAAATTGGTCGTTTTGGAGGGTATGTATTAACAAAAGATACAGATCGTCCAAAAGTGATTATTGGTCGTGACACACGAGTATCTGGTCATATGCTAGAAGGTGCGTTAGTAGCAGGATTATTATCAACTGGAGCAGAAGTTATGCGCCTTGGCGTTATTTCAACTCCTGGGGTTGCTTACTTAACAAAAGCATTAGATGCACAAGCAGGTGTTATGATTTCAGCATCTCATAACCCAGTACAAGATAATGGAATTAAATTCTTCGGTTCAGATGGGTTTAAACTAACTGATGAGCAAGAAGCTGAGATTGAGGCTTTATTAGATAAAGAAGTAGATGAATTACCACGTCCGGCAGGAACAGAGCTTGGACAAGTGAATGACTACTTCGAAGGTGGACAAAAATACTTACAATACATTAAACAAACTGTAGAAGAAGATTTCTCAGGTTTACATATTGCTTTAGATTGTGCACATGGTGCAACATCTTCTTTAGCACCATATTTATTTGCAGATTTAGAAGCTGATATCTCTACAATGGGTACTTCACCAAACGGCATGAATATTAATGACGGTGTTGGTTCTACACATCCAGAAGGTTTAGCAGAATTAGTAAAAGAAAAAGGTGCAGATATTGGACTTGCCTTTGATGGTGATGGAGACCGTTTAATTGCAGTAGATGAAAAAGGAAACGTTGTTGATGGGGATCAAATTATGTACATCTGTGCGAAGTACATGAAAGAAACTGGTCAATTAAAACATAACACAGTTGTTTCAACAGTTATGAGTAACTTAGGTTTCTACAAAGCACTTGAAGCAAACGGTATTACAAGTGATAAAACAGCAGTTGGTGATCGCTATGTAATGGAAGAAATGAAACGCGGCGGTTATAACCTTGGTGGTGAACAATCTGGTCATATTATCTTGCTTGATTACATTACAACTGGAGATGGAATGTTAAGTGCACTTCAGCTTGTAAACATCATGAAAATGACGAAGAAACCATTGTCTGAGCTTGCAGGTGAAATGACAAAGTTCCCACAATTATTGGTGAACGTTCGTGTAACAGATAAGAAACTGGCATTAGAAAATGAGAAAATTAAAGAAATCATCCGTGTGGTAGAAGAAGAAATGAACGGAGAAGGACGTATCCTTGTTCGTCCTTCTGGAACAGAGCCACTTATTCGAGTTATGGCAGAAGCACCAACACAAGAACTTTGTGATGGATATGTACATCGTATTGTAGAAGTTGTGAAAGCTGAAGTTGGCGCTGAATAATTCGCCAATTTCATATGAAAAAGGAGCACGTTTTGTGCTCTTTTTTCATATGTTTTATAGACAATGAAAATTTTTCATTGACGGTTTATGCTGTTTGTTATAAGATGGTCTTGTTCTTTTTCTCAAAATTAATATATGAATTATGAAAGCGCCAGAGCTACAAGTTATGTAGTTGACGAGGAGGAGTTTTATCGAGATTTCGGCGGATGACTCCCGGTTGTTCATCACAACCGAAAGCTTTTATTTAAAGCGTTGAGGTGACTCAATGGACAAAGATAAAAGTGTGATGAGGGAAAAAGAACGGATGAATACTGGCTGTATAAGTATATACGGACTGAAACCCAATCGAGAGGAAGGTGAAAGCCGTTACAGACTTACAGGGCTAGCAATATGTAATCCGTTTTTTATATGTAAATAATGGGATCGGACTATGTCGTTACATGTTCGCAAAGCAATGTAAGCATTTGTAACGGCGACTAAACATGTGTGGAATCGTAGGATTTATTGGTGATCAAGATGCAAAAGAAATTTTATTAAAAGGCTTAGAGAAGCTAGAGTACCGTGGATATGATTCAGCGGGTATTGCAGTACAGGCAGAGAACGGTGTTGTTGTATTCAAAGAAAAAGGCCGTATTGCAAAACTTCGTGAAATCGTGGATGAAAATGTAGCTGCAAGCGTGGGAATCGGTCATACACGCTGGGCAACACATGGTGTTCCAAGTAAAGTCAATGCACATCCGCATCAAAGTACGTCAAAACGCTTTACACTAGTTCATAATGGTGTAATTGAAAACTATGAATTAGTGAAAAAAGAATATCTTCAAGATGTGACGTTTGTAAGTGAAACAGATACAGAAATTATCGTTCAGCTTATGGAACAGCAAGTCAACACAGGATTAAGTGTAGAAGACGCATTCCGTCAAACGTTATCCATTTTACATGGTTCTTATGCAATTGGCTTACTTGATGCTGAAAACCCAAACATGATTTATGTTGCTAAAAACAAAAGCCCGCTATTAGTAGGTGTTGGTGACAACTTTAATGTTGTTGCAAGCGATGCAATGGCAATGTTACAAGTTACAGATCAATTTATCGAGTTAATGGATAAAGAAATGGTGATCGTAACACAAGAAAGCATTACAATTAAAAACTTACAAGGTGAAACGATTGAGCGTGCACCGTTTACAGCGGAATTAGATGCAAGTGATATTGAAAAAGGAACATATCCTCATTTCATGTTAAAAGAAATTGATGAGCAACCACTTGTAATCCGTAATATCATTCAAAAGTATCAAAATGAAGATGGCGAAATTGAATTAGATGAAGATATTCGTAATGCAATTTTAGATAGCGATCGTATTTATATTATTGCATGTGGAACAAGTTACCATGCTGGTCTTGTTGGAAAGCAATTCATCGAAAAATTTGCGAAAGTACCTGTAGAAGTACACGTAGCAAGTGAATTCTCTTACAATATGCCACTATTAACAGAAAGACCATTCTTCATTTACATTTCACAAAGTGGTGAAACAGCAGATAGCCGTGCAGTACTTGTGCAAACAAATGAAATGGGTCATAAAGCATTGACAATCACAAACGTACCAGGTTCTACGCTTTCTCGTGAGGCGGACTATACACTACCTTTATATGCAGGACCAGAAATTGCAGTCGCTTCTACGAAAGCTTACACAGCACAACTTGCAGTGCTTTCAATCTTAGCAGCTGACATTGCGAAAGCAAAAGGTGAAGTTCTTGATTTTGACTTAACACACGAATTAGGTCTTGTAGCCAATGCAATGGAAGTACTTTGTAATCAAAAAGAAGAAATGGATGCACTTGCAAAGCAATTTTTGGCGACAACTCGCAACTGTTTCTTCATCGGACGTAGCGTAGACTTCTATGTTGGTTTAGAAGGTGCGTTAAAGCTAAAAGAAATCTCTTACATCCAAGCAGAAGGATTTGCTGGTGGAGAATTAAAACACGGTACAATCGCGTTAATCGAAAAAGGTACACCAGTTATCGCGCTTGCTACACAAGAGCACGTAAACCTTGGAATTCGCGGCAATGTAAAAGAAGTAGTAGCACGCGGAGCAAACCCGTGTATCATCGCAATGAAAGGCTTAGAAATGGAAGGTGACAGCTTCGTATTACCAGCTGTACATGAAGCGTTAGCACCGCTTGTAGCGGTTATTCCATTACAACTGATTTCATACTACGCAGCGCTTCACCGCGAGTGTGATGTTGATAAGCCACGTAACTTAGCTAAATCTGTTACTGTTGAGTAGGAGATTGGGAGGTTCATAATTTTATGTGGATTTGAAATAAAGTCGCGATGTTTATAAAAAAGATGCGATGTTTTGAATAAAGTCGCGACGTTTTAAAAAAAGTTGCGATGCTTTACCCCTTTAGATATGATTATCTAAAGGGGTGTTTTTATGTCTAAAAGAAAAAGAACATCTGAAATTGAAAAGTGGATAAAAGAAGGTCGCGGTTCAGGTATCGGTACAAATTATAAACCGTGGCTGAAAATTCAAGATGTATCCTCTCTAGGTCGTTCAACTCGTTTAAAAGGAATAAAAACGAGTAGGCAACATGAATTTTTATCGGATTTAGAACGAAACTACTTTTACTTAACTGAACATTCGGATTTTGTTGCTGATATTCGTGAGCAATTTCCTTTACTACCGTTGGAAGAAACAATTGTCATTGCAGATGAATTAGGTATTAAGCATCCTACTAATCCTAAAACTGGTGAACCAATTGTGATGACAACGGATTTTTTATTAACTGTAGATAAAGGACAAGGTGTGTTTGAAGTGGCTCGTACAGTCAAAATGAAGGATGAATTACTGAAGGAACGTGTACTTGAAAAGTTTGAGATCGAGCGAGAGTATTGGCAGCGGCGAGACATTGATTGGGGCATTGTTACAGAGGAAGAGATTCATAAAATAATGGCACGGAATATTAGCTACATTCATGACTATTACGATATTCGAGATTACGATGCATTTCAAGAAATGAGTTCACAGCTCATCGAGGATTTATCTTTATCGTTGATGCAAAGATTACTAAACGATTCATGTAGTATTCGTATTATTACAAGTGAATTTGATACAGATACACATTTGCCTTTTGGGAGTGGTGTGACCCTTTTTTATCATTTGCTTGCTCAGAAAATTATTGTGATAGATATGCTTAAACCACTAAATTTAGAGGAACCAATTGATATTAAGTCAATTGATGAAAGTAAGTTGAAGAAGGTGAAGTATGGATGATCTATATTAATCAAGTGCTTCAGTATGTAAAAGATTCTAGGAGAATACGTGTAATAGATATTGAAGAATCATACGTGTATACCGTTAATGTTGATACGACAAGTGCTATGCCTCAAAAAGAATTATATGGTAGCTTACAGACAGATATTAAACAAGGTGAACTTCTAGTGATTAGTGATCCTTATGCAAAAGCTATTCCAGATAACGAATTAACAGAAGTGCAAATACGAAAACGTGAAGAAGATTGGTATACAGTTGAAAAATATATTCTTCATAATATGAGCGAATTACTTAATAAACAAGGTCGTGAAAATAAGATTCAGGAGATTGTTAAGGAAAGTGAACTTGGGAAAACGAAGGTAAAAAAGCTTCTCAGTCGTTATTGGCAGCGTGGTATGAACAAAAATGCAATGTTACCGGACTACGCAAATTCTGGGGGTAAGGGGAAAATCAAATCTTTAACAAATGCTAAAACAGGACGCCCTCGAAGAGTAAATATTAGTGGAGATTATCAAACGGGTATTAATATTACTGATGAAGTGAAGTTGCAGTTTGAACATGCTATTAAAAAGTATTATCGCAAAACAAATAACTATTCATTAACAGACGTATACCATTTTATTCTGCGTGATTTCTACTCAGATCGCTATAAAGAGAATGGCGAAGTGAAATACCAAGTTTGGAATGGTAGTCGAATACCTTCATATAATCAGTTTTACTATTGGTTTAAGAAATTAGAGGATCCAAAAAAAGATATTCAATTCCGTAAGAGCGCAAAGGAATTTGAGTCTAAACATAGACCAATTTTAAGTGATTCGAAATCTGAAACAAACGGTCCAGGAACGCGTTTTCAAATTGATGCAACAATCGCAGATATTTATTTAGCTAGCTCCTTGGATGTAAATAAAGCCATTGGTAGACCAGTTATTTACGCCGTAATCGATGTGTATTCTCGTATCGTTACAGGATTATATGTGGGTTTAGAAGGTCCATCATGGATCGGAGCGATGATGGCTTTAGATAATATGGTCACTGATAAAGTGGAATTTTGTAAACAATATGGGATTGAAATATTTGAGGAGCAATGGCCTACATATCATTTACCCGAAATCATTATTGCTGATCGAGGTGAGTTTGAAGGTTACTCTGTTGAAAATCTAATTAATAATTTAAATATCAAAATTGAAAATACAACTGCTTATCGAGGGGATTTAAAAGGAATTGTAGAACGTAAATTCCGTACATTGAATGGAAAGGTAAAACAAAAGGCACCAGGTGCTATTCAAAAAGAATATCGTGAACGTGGAGACAGAGATTATCGTTTGGATGCGACCTTAAATCTTAAAGAATTTACAGCAATAATTATTACGCTGGTGCTTCATCACAACCATAAAATCGTTGATAAATATCCAATGGAAAAAGAAATGATTACAGATGGCTTAGTACCAACTCCAATCAATTTATGGAACTGGGGAATTCAAAGCCGTAAGGGCAGATTAAGAACTGTTGATAGAAATATTCTAAGGTTAAATGTTTTACCACGAGGAAACGCTACTATTTCTAGAGCTGGTATTAAATTTAAGAACCTATTATATAGTTCAAAGCAAGCAATTGAAGAACAATGGTATTTAAAACTTAAGAATAGAAGTATCGAGATAGTTTATGATCCACGTAACATAGAGAAAATTTATATTCCGCATGATAATGGGGTGGACTTCGAGTCTTGTATTTTACTTGAGCCAAGTCAACAATATCGCAATGACTTCTTAGAAGAAATTATTTTCCAACAACAATTACGAAGTGAATTGGAAGAAATCGAACGTTCTAATCAAATACAGCTGACGATTAATACAGATGCAAAGATGGATGAAATTATTAAAAAAGCAAAGAAAAAGCAACAACAATCTTTAAATAAATCTACTAGCAAAAGAGAAAAGATTGCATCTATTAGAGAAAATAAAAGTATAGAAAAGCAGTTAAATAGACAACAAGAAAAGTTCGATTTGTCACCAGCAGCTGTTAGTGAAAAAGCAGAAGTAATTGATTTTTCTACAAAAGAAAAGGTACAAAGCGAGCTATCTAAAAAGTCTAGCTCTCGCCTAATGGAAAAATTAAAGAAAAAGCGAGATGAGAAGTTTGGAAAAGACGAATAATCTTGTCCTTAAAGGTGATTTTGAGGAAGCCAATTACAAGGGGCAGGCTTTATTGGAGTATGACAATAATCCTTTTATCGAAGTGCTCCCACCAATCTTTGATGAAGATGATGTGTTAGAACGGTTTATGGTAACACCACGTATTACAGAGCAAGATAAACAAAGTGAAACGAATATTCGCTATCATGTGTTGAAGCGTGTAAAGAACTTCATTCAACCTTTGCCGATTCATTTTGAAGTAGAGCGTCGCCTATCTACTTTAATTCGCCGAGGCTATTTAGCACGTAATCCATTAGATAAAACATTTCTAGAGCGCATTCGAGTTTTACATCAGCTAAGAGAAGATGAAGAAGAAGCACATAAGTATATTGATGAGCGATTAAACTATATACGTTCCACGGCAGATAGTTTATCGATTATTGGTATTTCAGGTATTGGAAAAACAACAGCAATTGAGCGTTTACTACTTATGTATCCGCAAGTTATTAAACATGAAATTTACAAAGGACAACCATTTAATCGTACACAAATTGTTTGGCTTAAAATCGATTGTCCATATGATGGTAGCTTATCTACAATGTGTAAAGGATTCTTCAAGGCGATTGATGATCTACTCGGTACTCGTTATTTAGAGAAGTATGGTTATTTAAATCGTGTTACGTCAACGATGCTTTTACACATGACTTCTTTAGCAAGCATGTACGGTATCGGAGTGTTAGTTATTGATGAAATTCAGCATTTACTACATTCAAAAAATGATCAAGAAGAGATGTTGAACTTTTTTGTTACATTATCAAATACAGTCGGCATCCCTACAGTGTTAATTGGTACCTCGAAAGCCCAACAATTATTTAAAGGAAACTTCCGTCAAGCTCGTCGTGCAGCAAGTGATGGTGCAATTATTTGGGATCTTATGGCTGAGGACAGTGAGGAATGGGAGTTCTTTTTAGAAACGTTATGGGAATTACAATGTTTAAAAACTCGTTCAGAGCTTACTGAAGAAATTAAAAAGACGTTTTATGAAGAATGCCAAGGAATTACTTCGGTAGCTGTAAATTTGTTTATTCTAGCACAGGAGCGAGCGCTGTTTGATGAATCAAATGAAAAAGAAATAATTACTTCTCGCGTGCTAAAGAAAACAGCTAAAGAGGATATGGAAATTATTCAACCGATGCTTAATGCTATTCGTAAAAATGATTTGAAAGCAATGTATAAGTATGAGGATATTATGATTAATCTTGACGAGTTAATGGTTAATCATAAGCAAAACACCGAGTACGAGGGGAAAATCAAAGAGGCGATGAAAGAACGTCAAAATACGTTGCAATATAAGAGACAAGATACGATTGAAAGTTTAAGTATTGAAGTTGCTTCGCTAGGAATTTTTGATGCTTTGAATGCTACTGATATTAAGAAGTTGGTTACTAAGATTATTGAAAATAGCCCTATTGATGTAGAATACAACATTTTAAAATTTGAAGCTGTTCAGGAAGCAATGGATAGGCAAAAGAAATTAGCCAAAGGCCTGAAAAATGTAAATAAAATAGAATTATTACCGTTATTAGAATTAAGGGGGAAAGCAATTCAGAGTAATGAACACCCTTATAATTTCTTGAAATCAAAAGGATTTATAAAACAAGTATTACAAGAATTTTTTTAAACTTTTACTTGGAGGTGGTAATGATGAAGGAAAAGACAATTAAAGTAGATGAAGAAACAGATATTAAAAACTTTAAAGTTACTTTAGCTTTTTTAGCTTTAATTGTAATCACAGGTGTTACATTTCTTATAACACAAATTAAAGAAGTTGGATTTTTATATGCGGTATTTTCAATAGTATGGTTTGGTTTAGAAGGAAGTATTATAAAAAGCGCGGCTAAAGTAGTTTTGAAAAATAATATTTTAGTAGCAATGTATACAGATTCCTCCACTTTATTAGCTTTTGCGACATTATTTTATTCTGTTAGTGGATGGAATACTTTTTGGGGTAAATTTATAGCAACCTTAATATGTTTAGTATTGATGACTGCATTGAGATACTGGAGTAACTCAATAATAGAAAAAGCGGAATAAAATATTGGAGTTTAGGAGGTCATATAAATGCTACCATTTTTCACTAATCCATATCCAGATGAATTAATATATTCAGCGATTGCACGTTATCACTTTTATAGTGGCAATATTGATTGTAAAGACACGTTAGAAGAAGTGTTTCAAAGTCGTTCTGTGATTCCGAGTGTGGAGATTGGTAGCCATTTTGCTATATTAGCTAATATAGGCTCTAACTATTCTGTTGAGACTATATTAGCTAATCATACAATTTATTCTTATTATGTAATATTTTTAACAAAGCAGCGTCAGCAAGAAATTCTACAAGACGTTTCTAGTAATGGACAAGCACTTTATACAAGACTTGGTATGATTGCAGGAAGTATTTGTAGAAAAGCTGGCCTCTATTATTGTGCCGAATGTACGAAAAGTGATGTAGAGCAATTTGGAGAGCCATATATACATCGAGAGCATCAGCTACAAGGCATTGATTACTGTCCCCACCATGAGGTGCAATTGAGAAAATATCCAGTAGATACAACTAGCCGTATTGAATACATTCGTTTTGAGTTAAAGAATATGGATCTATCTTCTATTTACAAAGATGATCCTTTGGCAAAAATGTCAATTTACTTATCAAAACAAGCATATAAATTATTGCAATTGCCGTTACATAAATTTTCACGAGAAGATATTAAGTTGAAATACAGTGCGTTATTGTGTGAATTAAATCTAATTACAGTTTCAAATCGAGTACGTCAAAAAGAATTGTATCAAGCATTTAAAAGTAAGTTCCCTAAAGGCTTTTTAGAAAAGTATGAGAGTACCCTAAATATAGCTGATGAGTATAACTGGTTAAAGGTGATTACTCGTAATACAAAGCGTCATGTACATCCTTTTAGGCATTTGTTAATGCTATATTTTTTAGAGCAGGATGTAGATGAATTTGTGAATCAAAAGGTTAATGGAGGTCCATTTGGTACGGGGCCTTGGCCTTGTTTGAATAAAGCGGCAACACACTATAGAGATTTGGTTATTCCTAGTGTTGAGGTTACAAGAGATTTTAAATCAACAGCTCCAATTGGTACATTTACCTGTTCATGTGGATTTGTCTACGCAAGAAAAGGGCCTGATCTGTCTTTAGAAGATCGATTTCGTATAGGAAGGGTGAAAGTATTTGGTGAAGTGTGGAAGTCAAAGCTTAAACAATTGTCTAAGGCCAATCTTAGTACAAGAGTAATTGCGAGAGAATTAGGAGTCGATTCAAAGACAGTTAAAAGGTATTTAGGGGAACATGAGTTGGTAAGTAATCAAGTAAAAACAGAGAATAAAGCGTTACTTGAACAATATAAAAATGAAATGATAGAAGGGATACGAAAATTTCCTGATTTATCTCGTAAAGCTTTGAGAGACCGTTTTAAAAAGCAATATATGTTCTTATATCGGTATGATCAAGAATGGTTGATGAAGAATTTGCCTATAAATCAAAAGAAGCTAGAGCCAACTAAAACGATAGACTGGGATAAACGAGATAGAGAATATGTGGTAAAAATAAAAACGCTCTATAAAGATTTATTAGCAAAAGAAAGGCCTATTCGAATAACAGTTTCAGCGATAGGCAAACGATTAGGAATATTAGCGAACTTGGAGCATCATTTAGATAAACTATCGCAAACAAAGGAATTATTAAAAGGAATAATTGAGTCAGTCGAGCAATTTCAAATTCGTCGTTGTTGTAAAGTGATTGACCAAATGATAACGATGGATGAGCCAGTTATACTATGGAAAGTACAGCGTATAGCAGCAGTAAAAACGCATCATTTTCATGAAATAAAACCAAAGCTAGAAGAATATTTGAAAAAGAAACAGGATGTGAGTAATGATGAGCAAACAACAGATTAAACTGAATAATTGGCCATTTGATGAAGGAGAGCAAGCACAATTAACTTGGATTAGCTCTCCTTTTTTGCAAGATAAAAAAACGATGATTTATGCGTATTTTAGAGCAAATGATAGGACTGAAAAATTATTAGTTGATTGGGGAACTTTGCCAGCTTTAGCTATTCAGCATTACTACATGAACGGCAATATTAGTCAAAGTATTCCTCCGTCAGGTATAGAAGAAGTTGAAATTAAAATTTATCCAAACACTGTGACCTATTCAGAAAGGGATTGGAGCATATTTGGTACAAATGATAAAGATGTTTCGCGTAGTTTCACTGTTTCATACCAAAATAAAAAATATATCTTGCCCCTTATTGAAGTTGTGCGTAGTATTTTAGCACCAAATCGATTCTTATTATATCGTTTATTTGAAACGAATTCTTTTCCGCAATATTTTATTGAGCAATACGAGCCCAATAAGCTACATCTAGATTTTTCATCACAATATCATCGTAAGTATACGAAAGACTCCTACTTATTCCAGCTAGTATGGCTTTTAACAAATTCAGATCTAAGACAAGTGTTCGAAAATACCGCTTATACCTTTATTAATACAGGAGTCCTACAGTTTGATTGGTTATTCAAGCAACCTATTACCGTTACTGCTGTTGTGAAATCAAGTGTAGCGGGAGGAACTATCCTTCGAATAAAGCGTGTTAAAAACAAAAAGATTCCTTATAAAGAGATTTCATTTACTCATCCAGAGATAATTCAAAATGAAAGGACAAGCGAAGCTAAAAAATATGCATTTCATTCAAAGCAGAATGATGGTATAGGTGAATCTGAAATGAAATTAGATGAAGAAGCTGAGGGAACAACTGATGATTTTGATATAATAGAAATGGATAATCAAATTCATGAATACGAAAAGCTTCCGAAGGTAACAAAAATTCGTAGAAATTCTAATAAACAACGAACACAAGAAGATGAAAATACAAAACGTTATTTCATTGAGGATAATGCACGAAGATCTACCGCTGATGTTGGCGGTAATCAGCTTGCAAGAGGAATAGAAAATAAATCTTTATATGAGATACAGGCACAAGGCGAATTATCAGATTTTATTAACGTACTTAAAATTTTAGAAGGTTATCCCGAAGTTAAAGCAATTAATGTAGCTACAGGTATATTACCAACAGGGAGTGAAAAGCGAAAATTTAGTTACTTAGATGACGGAATTACAAATCGTAAGTACATAGTAGCTAGTATAGAATTATTTAATGGGAGACGGTACAAAGTTTTGGAAATAGAACGAGAAAGTCGTTCCTTATCTATGTTGATATTGTCCGCAACTATCAGTGTGGAATGGTCTTCGATTATTCAAGACATGTTGTCGGGCTTAGTGGATAAAAATGGTGTTTGGGCCAAGGAATTGATTATGGGGATAGAAAGAGAAGGTATTGTTGTAAAAAAAGCTAAACACAGTAAGAAAAGCGTTATACATAAAGCTAAATTGTTATTTGAAAAGCTAGTTTGACAAATCGTATAATTTCTCATAGAACAAATTTATTAATATACTTTATGGAATATTAATACAGAAATTCTTTTCGATGGTATGATTATTGATAGGTAAAGATATTTTGAATATATAAAAGTGGATATGTGGGGGATGTGGAATTGGGTTATCAGTCAGAAGCAAAACTAGAAAATCATTTAGTCGAGCAATTGCAAAAACAAGGTTATGAAGCTGTTCAATTATCGGATTATGCAGCTGTATTAGCCAATTTTCGTGCGCAATTAAATAAGTTCAATGAGAAGAAATTAAATGGGCAACCGTTAACAGATAAAGAATTTAAGCGTGTGCTTGTTGCAACAGAAGATAAAAGTATTTATGAATCTGCGAAAATCTTACGTGACAAGTTATTAATCGAGCGTGAAGATGGAACAGAACTTTATTTAGAATTAATGAATACAAAACAATGGTGTAAAAACTTATTTCAAGTAACAACACAGACGACCATGTTCGGTAAATATGAAAATCGTTATGATGTCACGATTTTCATTAATGGGTTACCTATTGTTCAAATTGAGTTGAAACGTCGAGGTCTAGATTTTAAAGAAGCATTTAATCAAATCCAGCGCTATCGTCGCCATTCATTCCAAGGGTTATATCACTTCCTGCAAATCTTTGTTGTAAGTAATGGTGTTGATACGAAGTACTTCTCCAATTCTGATTATGATATTCAATTTGGCTTTACTTTCTTCTGGTCAGATGAAGAAAATAATATTATTACGAATCTACAAGACTTTACGAAAACTTTTCTGCAACCTTGCCATCTAGCGAAAATGGTTAGCCGTTATATGATTATTAACGATACTGATAAGGCTCTAATGGTTATGCGTCCGTATCAAGTATATGCAGTGGAAGCCTTAGTAAAACGAGCAAATGAAACGAATAACAATGGTTTCATTTGGCATACTACAGGTTCAGGGAAGACATTAACTTCTTTCAAAGCAGGGCAAATTTTAGCAAATGAAGAAAGTATTAAGAAAGTATTTTTCCTTGTCGATCGCCAAGATTTGGACAGTCAAACTACTGCAGAGTTTAACAAGTTCGAAAAAGGCTCTGTAGACCGCACAGATAAAACAGATGAATTAATTAAACAAATTAAAAATCCAATGAAGCGCTTCATCGTCACAACGATTCAAAAAATGAGTAATGCGGTGAAAAATCCACGTTATGAAAAAATCATGGAGCCATATAAACAAGAACATGTTGTCTTTATTATTGATGAATGTCATCGTAGCCAGTTTGGTGATATGCGCAAAGATATTGATCACCACTTCCAAAATGCACAATACTTCGGATTTACGGGTACACCACGTTTTGAAGAAAACAAAAGCCAGGATGGTCGTACAACAGCAGATTTATTTGAAAAATGTTTACATCACTATTTAATTAAAGATGCGATTCGTGATGGCAATGTATTAGGCTTCTCAGTTGAATACATTAGCACGTTCCAATCGAAAGCAGATGAATTCGATGATACGAAAGTAGAAGGTATTGATACAGATGAGGTGCTGCGCCATCCTACACGTTTAAATATGATTGCAGACCATATTATCGACAATCATAATCGCCGTGCGAAAAGTAAAGGATATTGCGGTATCTTTGCGGTTGATTCGATTCAAACGTTAATTAAGTACTATGATTTATTTAAAGCGAAAAATCATAACTTGAAAATTGCAGGGATTTATTCGTTTGGTGCGAACGAAGAAAGTGATGGTACAGAAGAACATTCACGTGAAGCATTGGATCGTATGATTGTGGATTATAATCAAATGTTTGGAACAGATTATTCAACTGATGCATGGGACCGCTATTTCTCAGATGTATCAAAGAAAATGAAGCAAGCACAAATCGATATTTTATTAGTCGTAAATATGTTCTTAACGGGATTTGATAGTAAACCACTCAATACATTATATGTTGATAAAAACTTGCAGTATCACAATCTATTGCAAGCTTATAGTCGTACAAACCGTGTAGAAAAGGCGACAAAACCTTATGGAAACGTCGTTTGTTACCGCAATTTGAAAGAGCAAACCGATGATACAATTCGCTTATTCTCTAAAACCAATTCGGTTGATGATGTCTTAATGCAAAATTACGATGCTTATCTGGCGAAATTTAAAGAAGCATTAGAAGGACTCAAAAAAGTTGCAGCATCGCCTGAACAAGTCGATGCACTTCAAACAGAAGAAGATCAACGTGAATTTATTGTGGCCTTCAAAAATGTCACAAAAATGCTTCAACGCTTGCAATCATTTTCTGACTTTGAATTTGATGAAGATGAACTGCAAATCACTGAGCAATCTTACGAGGACTATAAAAGTAAATACTTCAAAATCCATGATCGCTTGAAAAAAGAAGATCCACGTAAGGAATCTATTTTACAAGACATTGATTTTGAGTTAGAGCTAATGCATACAGATCGTATTAATGTCAGCTATATTATGAATTTGATTGCGAATTTAACAATGGATGACGAAAAAACACGTGATCAAGAAATTAAATTAATCAAGCAAGAATTAGATCATGCGTCTGATGAAAAATTACGTTTAAAAGTTGAACTAATTCATAATTTCTTAGATAAAATTGTGCCACAGCTCGGTACAAATGTATCGATTCTTGATGAATATTCAAAGTATGAAGAAGAAGTACAAGAAGAAGAAATGAATACTTTTGCAAGTGAAGTAGGATTAGAGCAATCTGTTTTAAAAGAACAAGTGGCAACCTATGAATATGCCAATATCATTGAAGATAGTACCATTATGGACCGTTTATCAGGGTCATTTTTAAAGAAAAACAAGGCAATTAAAGCGATTAAAAGCTTTATTCATGAGCAAGTAGCAAAATATGGAGCATAGGAAAAAGAGAGGGAAACCTCTCTTTTTTCACGTTATTTTAAAAAATATCAAAAATAAATCGCGTTTCAACTTGATATTATTTAAAATATCATTTAATATAATATTTAGAGAGGAGGTCATACAATGAAGTTAAGAGAATGCGCAGATGTTACACAAGGCGTCTTCACAAATCGAGTTGAAACATCGAATCTGAGTGAAGATAGTGTCCAGATGCAGTTGGTAACATTAAAAGAATTTAATCATTTGCTCGGAATCGATTACCGAATTTCTCAAGAAAAAGATCGATCGATTTATGTGAATAAAGAGAAGATTAAACAAGAAGTATTAACAGATACTGAAAGCCTTGTGTTGCATACATTAACACAAAAGGTTGTTTGGTTTCCTCCACAATTTGAGGGTCTATTACTGACGAATAACTTTATGAAAATAAGCTTTTTTGAAAAAGTAGATGTTCATTTTATGGAGTGGCTATTTAATGAGCATCCTTCCATTCAGAAACAAATTGCATTATTTACAGAAGGAAGTATCATTTCTTCACTGAAGTTATCGAATGTAAAAGAAATTGAGCTTGTTCTCCCAAATGTTGAAAAGCAAACAGTAATAGGGAAGATCGCACAATTAAAAAAGAGAAAGACAGCACTTTTAAAAGAGAAAGATAGATTAGAACAATTACTCCTTCACCATCAAATGGTGGAGATTATCGATCAATTAGGAGGTCATTAAAATGACAACAAGTGAAAAACAACGCCAGCAACAAGCTGAATTACATAAGAAGCTATGGGCAATGGCGAATGACTTACGTGGCCAAATGGACGCGTATGAGTTTAAAGATTATATTTTAGGATTGATTTTCTACCGTTACTTATCAGAAAAAGTAGAATCACGCGCGAATTCATTACTTGCAGAAGATGAATTGAGCTTTGTAGAAGCTTGGGAAAATGACGAATATCGTGAAGATTTACAAGAGTATTTAATAAATGAATTAGGGTATGTCATTACACCTCAATATTTATTCTCTACATTCGTAAAAGAAATCGAATTAGGGGCTAATGGTAACTTCGATATTGAAATGCTTCAAAATGGTGTCAAGTTCATTGAATCTTCAACAATGGGTGCAGATAGCCAAGAAGACTTCGAAAACTTATTTGATGATATGGATTTAAACTCATCAAAATTAGGACGTACTGTAAAAGCTCGTTCTGAACTGATTGCGAAAGTACTTGTGAATATTGCAGACATCCCATTCTTACAAGATGATGTTGAAATCGATGTGTTAGGTGATGCTTACGAATATATGATTTCACAATTCGCCGCAAACGCTGGTAAAAAAGCTGGGGAGTTCTATACCCCACAACAAGTATCACGCATCTTAGCGAAAATCGTGACAGCTGGTAAAACAGAAATCAAAGATGTTTATGATGGTACATGTGGTTCTGGTTCCTTACTATTACGTGTAGGTAAAGAAGCGAAAGTTTATAACTATTACGGTCAAGAAAAAGTATCAACAACGTACAACTTAGCACGTATGAATATGTTACTACATGATATTCCATATCAACGTTTCGATATTAAAAATGCCGATACGTTAGAAGAACCACAGCACCTAGATAAACGCTTTGAAGCGATCGTTGCCAATCCACCTTACAGCGCAAAATGGAGTGCTGATGACAAGTTCCAAGATGATGAACGTTTCAGCAATTATGCAAAACTAGCACCCAAATCAAAAGCGGACTTCGCATTCGTCCAACACTTTATTCATCATTTAGATGATAATGGCACATTCGCAGTCGTATTACCACATGGCGTACTATTCCGTGGTGCTGCAGAAGGTGTCATTCGTAAATATTTAATCGAAGAGAAAAACTATTTAGATGCGGTAATCGGTTTACCAGGGAACATTTTCTTCGGTACATCTATTCCAACATGTATTTTAGTATTCAAGAAATGTCGTAAACACGATGACAACGTGATCTTTATTGATGCTTCAAATGAGTTTGAAAAAGGTAAAAACCAAAACCATTTATCAGACGATCAAGTTGAAAAAATCGTGGATACTTATTTAAGTCGCGAAACAATTGATAAATACGCTTACGCAGCAACATTAGATAAAATCAGAGAAAATGATTATAACTTAAACATCCCTCGTTATGTCGATACGTTCGAAGAAGAAGAACCTGTTGATTTAGCAGAAGTCGCAAAACAGCTGCAAGCGATCGATGAAGAAATTGCCAAAGTGGATGAAGAACTAGCTGCATACTTCAAAGAATTGGGGGTGTAGGGTGTGAATGTACCCAAATTACGATTCCCTAATTTTAACGATAAATGGTCAAGTATTAAGTTAGATGAATTGCTGGAATTTAATAATGGTATTAATGCTGATAAAAATAGTTATGGAAAAGGTCGTAAGTTTATTAACGTTCTAGATATTCTTAATAATGAACATATTGTTTATGAGAATATTAAAGGAAGCGTAGAAGTTGATGCTAAAACTGAAAATAATAACAAAGTAGAGTACGGAGACATCTTATTTTTAAGAAGTTCAGAAACTCGTGAAGATGTAGGGAAATGCTCAGTTTATTTAGATGAAAAAGAGTATTGTCTATTTGGCGGGTTTGTAATCCGAGGTAAAAAAATTGCAGAGTATGAGCCTTATTTTTTAAAGTTAAATTTAGAAACCCCACTTATTAGACATCAAATTGGTTCGAAATCTGGAGGGAGCACTAGATTTAATGTCAGCCAAAGCATTTTAAGCTCCGTAGAAATAAAAATACCGAGTATAAATGAACAAAAAAAGATTTCTAAATTTATGGATTTGTTCAATAAAAAAATCCAACTCCAACAACAAAAAATTGATTTGCTGCAAGAACAGAAAAAAGGGTTTCTTCAAAAGATGTTTCCAAAAGCGGGTGAGAAACAACCGCAAGTACGGTTTGCCGGTTTCACTGACGATTGGGAACAAAGGGAATTTGGAGAAATTATAACTGAACGACGAGAAAAAACTAAAATTGAGAATGAGGATACCCTACTATCAAGTGCTATAGATGGAATGTATTTAAATTCAGAATTATTCAGTCACTTTAGAGGCGCAAGTAATATTGGCTATTTGAAAATTAGAAAAAACGATATGATTCTTTCGGCTCAAAATTTACATTTGGGAAATTGTAATATAAATCAAAGATTTGAACATGGTATTATTTCACCTGCTTATAAAGTATATAGTTTAGTTAATGTTGATGCCGCTTTTATGCATGCATGGATAAAAAAAGATTCAACTAAGCAATTTTTTGAAAAAGCTACTACAGAAGGTGCAAGTGTATGTAGAAAAAATATTGAATGGGGTACATTATATAGTCAAAAAATATATATTCCGATTTATAGTGAACAACAAAAAATTGGAGAATTATTCAATGTATTAGATAAAAGAATTCAACTTCAGCAACAAAAGCTAGAATTACTTCAAAAACAAAAAAAAGGCTTCATGCAACAGATGTTTATTTAAATTTTTAGCAAAGGGGTAGGAGGATGGAACAAAAGAAAAAATTAGGCTTCTTTTTTGGAGCTGGTGCCGAATTAGGATATGGTTTACCTTCGGGCGGAAGATTTGCATTAGATATATTTAAAGGCTCGAAAGAAGAAGATCGAGAAGCCTTTAGAGAACAACTAGCTAATATTGATTTGCAGTCTCAAATTGCTACTCAATGATTGCCTGAAAACTTCCAATCAAAAAGAATTAATGTATTCGGTAAAGGGAATTTTGAAGAAATCATTTCTTCAAGTTTAGAGCATCGTAGACAAAGTACACTAAAGTATCTTGAAAACTTTGATTCTAACATTGCTGGAATTTTAAATAATTGGGATATTGATGAAGATACTATACGTGAAATATTTTCCAAAGAAATTAAAATTGAAATCGGTGATAAATTATATTCTCAAGAAATTGCTTTGAATAAAAAGTTAGCTGATCAAGTTTCTTTGTTTGATTCGGAATATTTCTCTGCATTTTTAAAATTATTGGAATTGCAACCTAATAATGATTTGAAAAGAATTATTACAGCTTTTTTAGAGTTGCTTTTAGGAGCTTTAGGGCAAAACCTTGTATCTCAATTGAACGATGAATTGTTTGAGAAAGCGCCCACTACAGTAAATATATTTGACGATATTAGTGGGATTTTTAATATAAACTACTCTAGTGTCGGACAAGTTGGAATGGAAATTGTAATTGAGCAAACAAGAGAACAAGTGGATGAAAATACGGATATCAATAAAATATTTATTGAATTAGGAAAGACAATATTAGAACAAATTTATTGTCAAACATTGGACTATCAATCATTAATAGACAGTCATTTTAGATATTTATATAATCCAAAATCCCAATGGGCAAAGTTCACCAAAATTGCTGTATTTTTATATACTGTTCAGCGGTATATCAAGGATCAAACAAAGATAGATGAAACTAAAATTGAAAATGGTCCAGGATTTTATCATGATTTAATTACTATGCAAAACGATTTTGACCTACATGCAGTTGGGACTACAAACTATAATAACTTTATAATTGATATTTTTGAGAAGAATGATATCAAAGGTGTGAGTATATATCATCTAAATGGTGGTGTGCGAGATTATTATGACCCTTATAAAAATCGTATAATCAGTGATTTAAGTGAAGTGAATCCTACAGAGCAAATAGTTGTTCCGTTTATTTTTACTCAGAGTGGAGTTAAACCCCTTACATCTATTACCATGTCGCAAAGGTATGTTGAACTGTATGAGAAATTTAAAGAATGTGATTCTATTGCTATTATTGGATATGGTTTTAATGGAGATGATGGCCATATAAATGGGATGTTTAGAAGTTTAATTGAAGAAGAAAATAAGGACGTTCATATTTTTCATTATTCTACTGAAAAGGTGAATCAATCTTCTCTTCAAAGAATGTATAAAAATAAATTAAGAATTGATTCAACACAACATTTACATGTACATTTAATCGACCATCAAAGATACACTAAAGGAGAAGATTGGTTTAAAAGCTTATAAAATGATCAATCTTTTTTATAAAAACTCTAATATTTAAAAAATTAAACCCACCTATTTTGATTAATCTTTTTTCAAAATAGATGGGTTTCTTCTATTATAAAATCAGTATTTGTAGCCTTCTTTTGATCAAACTTTATTTTAATCCTACATTTTATTGTAGATTTGAAATAAAGTTGCACCGTTTTACCCCTTTAGATATGATTATCTAAAGGGGTGTTTTTATGTCGAAAAGAAAAAGAACATCCGAGATTGAACAGTGGGTTAAACAAGGTCGAGGGGTCGGTATTGGAGTAGATTATAAACCTTGGTTAAAGATTCAAGATGTATCTTCAAAGGGTCGTTCAACTCGTTTAAAAGGAATAAAAACAAACAGAAAGCATGAATTTCTGTCGGACTTGGAACGAAATTACTTTTATTTAACTGAGTATTCGAATTATATTGTTGCTGGCCGCAGAACAGATTTCGAAAAAATAGAGAAACTACATATGCAGTAAGGCTTGAAATGAAAAGAGATAAAGCAATTGAGCTATTACACTATGATAATTTATATGATTTCACTTTGGATATTATCGGAAATAATTCTTATTGATGACTTAAAGCAGAGTCAAAGGTTAATTACAGCTCATGAATCGGGAGTAAAAATAAGATTGCAAAAAATTTTTAAATATAACAACGTAGGTTTAAAAGTATTTGAAAAAACAATCGACCGAATAGAACGAATGATGAGAGGGATGGGAAAATGAGCGATACAAGGACCAAATTGATGCTGGATTTGCAAAGAATTGAGAAGGATAAGTATCAGTTACGCGAAGGTGAGCAGCATCAAGATTTCTTACCTTTGTTACTTCAATATATTGGCGATCCTCAGCCAGAATTACGGGATAACCTGATTTATCCGATGTTTTATATGTGGATTAAGGAAGAGAATAGGTTCAGTGGAGAGGAGTTGCGTAGCCTCTTAACTGTTCTGACTGATGAGAACCATTTGTTCTATAATATTGGCAGCGAGGATGATCAGTCAGTTTTTACAAGGACGTTTTCTGCCTTGCCTATCGCTTTGATTGTGCAACGCCACAGACAGAATCCATTTTTCAATCAAGCGGAAATTGAGCAATTAATGCATGCAATGCTCCGTTATTATAAAGAGGAGAAGGATCTGCGAGGTTACCTTTCAGTAGGAGGCTGGGCTCACAGCGCTTCTCACGGTGCGGATATTTTTGTCGAGCTGGTGCAGTGCGAGGAGAGTAGCGTCGCACTGCTGCGTGAGGTTCTTGTCGCTATTTCTGGCATGCTTCATAATGGTAGACACATTTTTAGCGATGAGGATGATGAGCGGTTGGTCAACATCGTGGATACGATGATTGACAAAGAGTTACTTCCACATCAAGAAATCGCTGATTGGATTAGCGGCTTAGCGCAATGCTGCAATTTGCCGAGAAGTCGGAGTCAGGTGATTGCTCGCGTGAACAGCAAGAATTTTTTACGCAGTCTCTATTTCAGAAGGGGACAAGATATCCGAGGGGATGAGCTTAACACTGTCATGCTTGGTACTGAGGCAAAATTGAACAGGTTTTCTATCAGTTAAAGGATTAGAGTGTGTTTCAATTTTCGTTTAGTTAAAAATGGCAGTCACAAAATTACTACTGTGACTGCTTTATAAAAGGTTGACCAAAGCCTTAGTTCTTTGTTTGACACCCTCTGGCATGTTCCTCCATTAAAGGGCGCTTTAATGGAGGAAATATCATAGAAATGATCAAACTTTTTTATAAAAGAATGATTCAATAAAATATATTAAGAGCGTGTTTTGATTAATCTTTTTTCAAAACACGCTCTTTCTTTTTGCTTGTTTATCAAGGCTATTAGTATTAATTTGATCAATCTTTATTCTAAAGCTACATTTATTGTTGGTTTGAAATAAAGTCGCGACGTTTTTAAAAAAGATGCGAAGCTTTACCCCTTTAGATACGATTATCTAAAGGGGGGTTTTTATGTCCAAAAGAAAAAGAACATCTGAAATTGAAAAATGGATTATGCAAGGTCGCGGGTCAGGAATTAGGGTGATTATCAGCCTTGGTTGAAGATTCAAGATGTTTCCTCGTTAGGTCGATCAACACGCTTGAAAGGGATTAAAACGAGCACCTTATATTTCCTCTTTTTGGTTCTTAAAAAATACATTTTCCACTTCACTGGCCAAAAGGAATATCTCAGGGAGAGCATAACAACCAATAATTTTCGTACTAGGAAATATATCTATTGCAGGTACTATATCGAAAATCTGGCCTCTTTAAATGTACTCTTAGCTTTTATAAATACAGCCCTTTTAGTTTTCGTCTAAAAGGGCTGTGCTGTTTACATGTTTAATTTAGTTTTCAATATCCAATATTTATTTCCGTTTATTGTAAATGAGAATTCGACCCATCCATTGGGATCTTCGCGATGAACGAATACTGATGTTCCTAATGCTAATGTACCTTGGTTGTTTTCTGTAACAGACTGACTTTTAATTACTCCATCAAATGAATAGGGTACAACGTAATAGAAGGCAGCTAGTTTAGCAGTTGCTTTCGTTCCCTGTGGATATGTTTTATATGGGATATTATTTGAGAGTGCGTCAACATTTAAGGTATTTGGGTTTTTAGGTAATTTTTTTGCATATAAATAATCTTGCTTTTGGAAGGGTTTAATACGCTCCATAATTTTTGCGATTTTGGTAGACCATTCTTGATCTGTTGAATACATAACATTCATACCTTGCAATGTTGGACCATAGTAATATGATCCATTTTTCTCTAAATATTTATCTCTTACATAATTGGCATTATAGGCAATGCTATCACCGAAGGTTGGTAAATATTTTGCATATTTAAACGGATCCTGATCATAAGCGCGCAAACCAAATAGATTATGTTTGCGATATGCGATTTCAGATTTACCATATCCGGATTCTAAAATAGCATGTGCCGCTAAATAAAGTGCGTTAACACCATACTGAGCTTGAGCTGCAACAAAGTCGTTTCCATGTCCAATTAATGGGCTATCTGGTTGGTACTTTTTAATGTCAGCATCAATTTCTTTACCAGTAACATTTGAAGCATATGTTAAATCAAGGTTTATATATGACGTAGCAGTAATATTATTTTCAGGAATCCAAGTACCGCTGTTATTGAAATAATACGTTGTTCCGTCAATAGAAGCGAATCCAGTTTGCATAACACCATTTAGCTGTAAATAGTACCATGTACTCCCTTCTTGTAGCCAACCCGTTTTCATCGTCCCATTTGAATTTAGGTAGTACCACTGGTTACCGTCGAGAAGCCATCCTGTTTTCATGGTGCCATTAGAGTTTAAGTAATACCAAACTCCGTTATCAAAAAGCCACCCTGTTTTCATAGCGCCATTAGAGTTTAGGTAATACCAAAC
>NZ_CM000745.1:5094125-5100484 GCF_000161455.1 Bacillus pseudomycoides DSM 12442 | reverse complement strand
ATAGTTTAGCACCCTATATAATAGAAGGAAAACTGATACAACGTGTTAATCACAGTGTATATTTAGATAGTAATACCGTAACAAAGCCGGTAACTCTCACACGTAACGAGTATAAATCTATAACAAAAATTGTAGATGAAACAAATAGTTCCATCGAAGAATTTATTAAAAATGCAATTCAAGATAGAATTAATCAGCACTTACTTAATCAAAAATAAAAAAACGTCCCAAAAAGTAAAGGTTTTGGAACCATATTAATTAGGGATAATTACAATTGAATGTTGTAACTTTTTAGTGCTCCAAAAATTGATGACAAAAGTGAGTTTAGAAATTTGATTCATATTTGTATAAGTTTGCATGTCCAGATTGTTTTTATGTACAATAAAGAAAAAGAAATAGCATTAGACAGAGAGAGGAAAAACCTGTGTCCAATCAAAAATTAGTAAATTTACGCATCGATTTTGCTTTTAAGCAATTATTTGGTACAAATGGTAGTGAGGATATTCTCATCGCGTTTTTAAATGCGATGCTACAAGATTCCTTAGAATCACCTATTGTTTCTTTACAGCTAGAAGATCCACATTTACATCGAGAACATGAAGAGGATAAATTATCGATTTTAGATATTTCAGCTACATTAGATACAGGAACAAAAGTAAATGTAGAAATACAGCTCAATAATAATCACGATATGATCAAACGAAGTTTGTATTATTGGGGGAAGCTATTCACATCGCAATTGCAAAAGGGGATGCCATATAGTTCTCTTCATAAAACTATCACCATTAATCTGTTAAACTTTGTGATGTTTCCAGAATATGAAGCGTTTCATACAACAGGAATCCTGTGGAATAAGCAACAACAGAAGATATTGAGTGATGATATAGAAGTTCATATGGTTGAGATTCCGAAGTTAATGCAACAGTGGCGGAATGAACAAGTAAATCCCTGGGAAGATTCTTTTGTTCGTTGGTTATTATTACTTCCAGCGAATGAAGATGAACACTTAACTCAAACATTGGAGGACATTGCCATGAATCAAGATCCAATTTTACAAAAAGCAATGAATAAGTGGGAACGCATGAGCCAGGATTCTTCTTTCCGACAAGCCTATGAGGCAAGGGAAAAAGTGTTAATGGATGAAGCTGCAAAGGTTGCTCATGCTCGTAATGAGGGGAAGAAAGAAGGAATCCAAGAAGGAAAAATACAAATGATTAAAGGTATGCATGAACTAGGTGTACCACTCGAAACAATTGCTAAAGCAAGTAAATTAAGTATAAATGATATTGAACGTATTTTAGAGGAGAAATAAAATAAAAAAAGCACATAAAATGGGGATAACATGCGCAAGAAAATAGTAATTTAGGTAACTTAACCATAATATAAAAGCTCTGATTTATGGCGCTTTTTCTTTTTTCTCAATAAACAATATAGATAAATATGGTAAAATGGTAAGTGGATGGGAGTCCACATACATATTATTAAAATTAAGATGGTTCAAGTCGGAGAAAGGTACCTTAGGGTGCCTTTTCTTTTTTAAACGGACCTGCTCATATATCATTTAAAAACATAGGGTAGCACCACATTGCTATCAACCTAAGCTTATGCAAAGGCAATTATAGTAGAGGTTTTTTCTTTTTTCTAAAGGCTACATGTAGGAAATTTAAAGATTTGCATACGAAATAAACCCTAACGGGTTTCATTTTTTTGATTTAAGCCGCTTGATTATCAGACATGGTACAATTGTAAACGACACCTAATATATCAAAGACTGTTTTCTTCTCATATCGATGAGATTTTCGCCCGTTTTGCTGTAGGAGGTTGAATAGGCGAATTAGTACCTTTGATAGCTCTTGGGTGTCCTTTTGTATTGTTTGGAACAGAAGAAAAAAATAGTCCTTAATCATATATATGGCTTTATATTCACTGAGCTCTTGCTTTTTCTTCCTGAGGAGCAATTGACGCATTTGAAACATGATGGAAGAACAGAGTAGAATGGCAATTAATTGACCATATAAATAGCACTCCAATCGTTCTGATTTTATCTTTTTACAATGATGAATGCGAAAGAATGATTTCCACGTTTTAAATAAAATTTCTATTTACCAACGCAAAGAATACAAATCATGTACTTGTCCCATCGGGACAATTTCTGTAGGGGTATTTGTCATATATACATTAATACCACTGAGTCGTTTACTACGAGGAGAATACTTCATTCCTTTCTTCTTTTCTCTTACAACTTGATCTTGTAATCGTTTTTTTTGTTGTTCTTTTGTTAATCGATGTACAATCACACGAGTCGGTACTTTATCCTTCATTCCTACATAGGCTTCGGATATTTCACATGTTTGTCCTGGCTGGAGGGAGTTCATTAAGATTTCCATATCTATCTGTATATACTCTGTACCTTTCTTGATTCTTCCATCTTGAAAGTAATCAGGGTTGGGGTTTTTATGATAAATGCGTGTATTCGATTTGATACGAGAGATATAGTAAGCCTTTTTATCTTGTATATGTTGAAGATCTTTCAAATGAAAATAACCTAAATCTCGGATACATAAATCATTCGCTGTTACAGTTGGGACACACAGAGAACCGTAGGTTCGATCATGTTGTTTACCTGGACCTGTATAAATATGTAGGAACTGTCCGCTTAGCAGGTCATACTCAAGTTGAATTTTCATCCCAGCTGTATGACTGCATCCTCCTGCACCTGGATAAACGAATGAAAAGATATCTGGAAGTTGAAATGCGGTGGAATCCAGAATTCGAATACGCTTGAAAACAGAAGTGAATGGAGAAGAAATCGGTATAGATGAGGCCAATTTTTTGCTTAGTAGTTCGGCTAGTATGTGTTGTAAAAGTTGGACGGCCGCTTTATTAAATCGTTGATTCAGTCCCTCAGGACTGATGAGTACTTCTGTTGATGCTTCTAAACGGCTAGATAGCTGAGTTAAAGAAGTCTTAGCGACATTTTGAATCATCCATACACATAAAGCGACTAAATCTTTTGCTTGGTATTTACTGGTTCGTTGCACGAAACCAATATCTCTAGCAAGATCTCGTAAGATATTTGGGGACAAAAAGCTTTGAATTTCTTGAGCAAATAGTTGTAATTCATCAGATACAGAAATAGACATACAAAAACGCCATCCTTTCTTATGATTCTACAGAAAGAATAGCGTATTTTTTTATTTTAGAGGGTATTTTGTTTTGTTAGGTAGATAGCGATGTGTCGATACCCCTAATATAGCTCGAAATTCTCGCTCTATTTAAGAAAGAAATTATAATGAAAACATTCATCATCCTTTTCATACCCCATAGACTCGTATAAACTTTGAGCATTGTAATTATCAATAGCTGTTTCAAGTGTTAATCCTTTTGCACCTGTTTCCAAAGCATATTCCTTTGCTTTTTCCATTAAGGCTTTTGCTACGCCTTTTTGTCTCGCTGATTGCTCTACATATAAATCATTTAAATTCCAAAGTTTTTTCATCGCGACCGACGAAAAAGATGGATAAAGTTGAACAAATCCTAACGGTTTTACATCACCTATTTGATTTTCAAAGGCTAAAAAAATAACGGAATCATCATTTTCCATTCTTTCCTGAATAAACTTTTTAGCCTCCTTTAAGTTTGATGTTTGCTTGTAAAAGATTCGATATTTGTCAAAAAGTCTAGTGACTAAATCTAATTCATTTAAACCAGCTTTTATTACCGTGAATTTTTCATCATGATTCATTTTCCTACCTCCAAAATTGAATTATAAGAACTACGCTTCTATTGCACCATATTTCTCCCTTTTTCCTCTCCAAGTGATATACACAATACATGAAATGGCTACAATGATTGGAATCGCGATAAAAGAACCGATGAAAGGATAAGCTGCAAGACAAAGTATACAAGCTATCGCAGCTAATACCTTACCCAAGACATTTGTAATCAATTTAACTCCAGCTGCCGTACCAACAACATAGGTGGCAATTGCTAGTGAGTTAGGAATAAATACTAACTGTTCTAATCCAATGTCAAAAATAAAACTTAACAATAAACCTATTGTTGCAATTAATCCTACTAATAAAACTGCACGGCTAGGAGTTGAATATTTTTCGTTAAGGTTATCCAACCATGAGGGTGCTAAACGTTCATGGGATAAAGAATAACCTAACCGACTCATACTCGCAATAAACGCATTGTTCGTTCCTAAACATATAATAAAAGCGAGAATTGCTGTTACCCAAGCACCATTTACTCCTGCTACTTTTTCCACAACTTGAGCTAGTGCTGCACTATTCATAGCCTCATTAACAGTTTGTTCTCCTATTGAATAAGAACTCGTACCAATCACAGCCAAAATAATGCCTAAATACAAAACACCGATTATAACAATAGCTCCCCATGTTGATCGCATGATGTTTTGTTTTCTTGGGTTTTTAAATTCTGGTGCCAAACTGGAGATAGCTTCCCATCCAAAAAATGACCAAAAAATGAGCATTGCAGATTGCCCAATTGGCATGATGCTATTTTTTGTAATATGGAGCGCTATACTCTCTTGGTTAATAACTGGAAAAGCTAACACTGATGTACTCAATAAAATGAACAATGTAAGCCCAGCCAAACTTAACTGAACTTTCCCACTTGTTTGTAATCCCACATAGTTTCCGATAACCGCAATTATGAGTAATATGCCTGCAATAATATAGGTAGAAAAATGTGGTAAATTGAATGCAAAAGCTATGTAAGTCCCACCTGTTAAAGAGACAATGATTTGTCCTACACTTCCTGCAATGAAAAAAAACCATCCAGTGAGAGCGCCTACATAATGTCCAAAAGCTTTATTTGCAAAAGTCAATATACCTCCTGAGCTGGGAAAATCGATTGAAAGAAAGGCAAATGTACAGGCTAATGGAATACTAAGAAGTATCATAAAAATCCATGAAATTAGTGCGTTTGCACCCGCAATACTCGCTGTCATACCAGGCAATATCAAAATTCCTGATCCTAAAACAGCTCCGACATATAACGCAATGCCTTGTGGAACCGAAATGGTTTGCTTCAATGATTGCGACAAGCCATCCTCTCCTTTATATTTAAGTATAATTATATTATAGAAGGCTATATGTTCATTTTATATAAACTATTGAACAATTTATACTCTTATTACTTTATGATTTGAATAAATAATAATATAATTATTTACAATCAGGAAAGGCGGGAATAGAGTTGGATATAATTGACCGAAAAATATTGGAACTCCTTCAGGAGGATGGACGGATAACAATTATACAGTTATCGAAAAAATTGAACCTTAGTCGCCCTAGTGTAAATGAACGATTGCGGCGATTACAAGAAAATGGGGTCATTCAAGGTTTTGCAGCACGTATTTCTCATGAGGCAATTGGAAAAAATACACTTGTAATCATTCAAATAGGAAACATAAAAATAGAATGCCACCGATTTGAGGAGATAATTAAAGAGGAAATGGATATTCTAGAATGCCATAGGGTGACAGGTGCAAATAGCTATTTTATGAAGGCAGCAGTTACCTCAATGAAAGATGTAACAGCTCTCGTAGATCGACTTATTCCTTACGGACAATTAAACACATCTGTAGTACTTTCATCACCTGTTATTTATCGTCCTTTGCTCCCTGTGAATGATTGCTAAGTTTCACTTAAATTGAGAGTTATCACTCTATAGATCCAGTTTTTTTGTTATTGAACGAACGATTAACAAGCTAAGAAATATATATCTCCTCAAAACGAAAAAAACAGTTGAATGCTTTTTAATTCATTAACTGTAGAAGTTGAAAATTTTCGTTTTGGGGTATTTGCTTTTCTTAACTTGATAGCGATGGGGTAGCACCACATCGCTATCAAGCTAACAAAACAAAACACCCCCTAAAATGAAAAAATAAGCTTTTTGTTGCAAGTTAGCACAAAATTTTGTTCTGGGGATACCATAAAATTTTAATTAGTTAGCAATGTTGTGGAATCACTAACCTAACAAATAACAGGACATTTAAAAATCCCTTCTACTCTGATCACTTTGACAAAAAATTAAACAATTATTATAATTTTATATATAAATATAATAATTAACAGGGGGGAAAAATATGTTTACAAATAAAAAGGGGATTCGAATAGGTTTAGGTTTATTTATCTCTTTATCTGTAATTCAATTTACTATCGGTTATATAGGGGCATATTATAAATCTTCTACAGGTAATGAGTTATTAATTTCAGGAACATGGAAAACTGTGTTATTAGATGCCCCTAAAGGTATACTTGTTATTTTAGGAGCAATTGCTTTATATCAATTTACGAAGAAATTACCAGAAAAAACGGAATCTATAT
>NZ_CM000745.1:5093064-5094025 GCF_000161455.1 Bacillus pseudomycoides DSM 12442 | reverse complement strand
CGGGCAAATCAGTTGGCACATGTTTTGCAGAGAAAAGGGGTTGGTCCTGAATCAGTTGTGGGTGTCTACCTCCCGAGATCGGCTGAGCTCATGTCAAGTTTACTTGGCATATTAAAAGCTGGCGGGGCCTATGTCGTTCTAGATCCGTTGTATCCGAAATCACGGTTACAATACATGATTGAAGATGCAGGGATCCAAATCGTAGTGACGACAGCAGCGCAAGAAAGCCTTTCTGAGCAGGTCGAAACGGTGAGATTAGAAGAAATAACAGATGAAAGCGTGATCGCACCGAAGCGGCAAGTGAAACCCGAGCACTTAGCTTATATCGTCTACACCTCTGGTTCCACAGGAAAGCCAAAGGGTGTCATGGTCGAATATCGGTCATTGATGAATATGGTCTCTTGGCATCAAGCGGTATACCAAATTACAGAACAGGATCGTGCGACTCAAATTGCGGGGATTGCCTTTGACTCAGCCGTCCAGGAGATTTGGCCTTATCTCACTGCTGGTGCAGCACTATACCTGTCGACAGAAGAGTTGCGAATCAATCCGGAGGCTCTACGAGATTGGCTCATTGATTCACGGATTACGGCTAGCTTTGCGCCTACACCTATTCTGGAAAGACTCTTGAAATTATCTTGGCCAGAGAAGACGGATCTCCGTTTTATCATTACGGGAGGAGATCAGTTAACACAGTATCCATCTGAACAAATCCCTTTTACGGTGATTAATCAGTATGGTCCATCGGAAAATACCGTCGTTACCACTGATTGTTATGTGCCTGTAGGAATGACAACAGGTACTCCGTCGATTGGTCGACCGATTGCGAATACAGAAGTATATGTGTTAGATTCTCACCTTCAGCCGGTGCCAGTGGGTGTGATTGGAGATCTCTATATCGGAGGAAAGAGTCTTGCTCGTGGCTATGCTAATCGTCTGGAACTCACAGAGGAAAAATTTA
>NZ_CM000745.1:5089423-5092964 GCF_000161455.1 Bacillus pseudomycoides DSM 12442 | reverse complement strand
GATATCCTTCCATTCATTTAAAATCGCTTCTTTGTTTCTTCCAAAACGATCTAATGATTGTACATATAAAACATCGCCCTCCCGTAACATCATTTTTACAAGTTGATATTTTTGACGATTAAAATCTTTACCAGATTGTTTATCAATGAAAATATCTCTTTCGTCAATACCAACTTTTTTCATCGCTTCTAGCTGTCTACCTTCATTTTGATCTTTACTACTCACACGAATATATCCGAATTTTCTGTTATTCAAGGTGTCAAAATCTCCTTCTCTTGATGTTTTATAATACATATTATAACAAAACAGTTCCAAAAGGTATCTATTTTTTAGAGACGTTTCAAAAATGTATTTTTGAGGTTTTGGAACGTATATTTCATGTGATTTTAATAGTACCAAAAGGTGTACCTTTTGATACGAAAAATCCCCATGAAATTATTGTGAATTTATATTATTTTTCCATTTTATATTTATAAGAATAGCAGATTGGATGAAATTTGAGGGATCTTGTGGATTTTGAATAAAGTTTGATTAAACTTTATTTCAAAGCAACACTAAAAGTGCTCCTAAAGACGATGCTGATTTTATTACTCTGGCAATTTTTACTTCTACAAAATCTGATACGCATAAGTCATTGTTTTGAGCACATAAAAAATAGACTGTAGCAAACATATAAAATATTTTTGCTACAGTCCCCATTCATCTTTCAATTAGTTTTTATATAACTTTATTTCTGAAGCTGAAGCAAATCCACCGTGTCCTGATACAACTTCAAGCTTTACATACTGAGCATTTACTTTACTGAAACTTGCATTCTTTGTAAGATTATTATCTTCCCACGTTCCAGTTGCAACTTTTGTAAAGTTAATTCCATCCATACTTGTGTATATATTATAACTAGTTATGTTACCATTAGGATTGCCACCTTGTCTTGGAACATAAGCTAATTGTGATATATTAGTAACTTCATTAAGCTTTAGCGTAATGTATGGGGCCTTATCGCTTCCATTCCAAAACGTATGCCACATTGTTGCAGGGTTTCCATCAATTGCATTTGTAGCAGCATTACCATCTGAATCTTGCTGACTTGAGAAACCTGCAATTGATAAGTTTTGGCGCGGTATTAATCCTGCTACAGAAGTATCAGTAAACTTTAAGTTAACAGCATCACCTGCTGGATTTAAACCAGTAGCAAATTTTCTAACTGTTAACGTAACATTTCCTGTTAAATTCGGTAAATTAGGAGCAGCTGGATTATATTTTGTCCAATGTGAACCTTGATCGATGCTGAATTCCATCGTACCGTCTAGACCAAAAACTGAGTTCTCATCATCATTTGCATAAACATTAACTTTACCAACTTTTCCAATTGGAATTAATAAAGGCTGCTCTGTTCCAATCACTCTTGTTAAAATACCATCTGTTGAATTGATTGCTGAGATTTCTTCATTGCTCAGAAGCATATCATTGCTTGTAGCAGCTTTATACGTTTTTCCACCATCAATACTGTATTCCGTATCAGTTTTTATTCCCATTAATTTCCCTGCATTTGCTCCATCAAAACTAAACGTAGCAAGGCACAATCCTAAACTTGGCATTTGGGCTTTTATATTATTAGCTACTTGCTTCTCATTGACATTCGTTATTGTCGAGAATGCATTTAATATATTTAAAGTATATTGCTGAAGCTTAGCTCTATCACTTGTATTCAGAACATGGCTTTTTATTTGAGCAAGAAGATCCATCATCGGTCTTGGTTCATTAGCAAAAGAAGAAACGATACTGTTATTTAATTCTTGCCACTCAGCATCTGTTACATTTGGATTTTGTAACATGAGAGAAACGTAATCTTTCCATACTAAAACATTAATTGGTAGAATATTAGTAGCTGTTTTATAAATTGCACTTTTCTTAGCTGGTGAAGATATCGCTTTCGCTAACCAACGTAATCGCTCTGATTGATCTAGTTTTACTGAATCACGTTCAGCATTTTCAAATAATAATATGTTCGGTACTTGATTTTTCAAACTATTATCTGACCATGGAATAACAGTTACATCATGACGGCCCGATTCTCCCCATCCAAATATATCATTTCCTAAATTCCAAGAAGATGGTTTGTCATTCCATATGAGTGCACAATGTCCAGGCTGTGTAACAGGCATGGCTGCCACACCAAAGGCTTGACTTACTTGCACACCAAACTTTGAAATACCACCGCATACCGCACCATTTCTGTAAATTGAGGAAAGATTCCAACCTAAACCATAGAATGCATCATTTCCAGCTTGAACGCTAACTCCATCTTTGTTGTTTGTTACATACTGAATCAAATATGCACTTGTTCCTATCTTATCTTGACTTTTCAATTCGGGATGTTCCGTATTAATCATTTTTCTTGCCCAAGTTAAATCTTCTTCTGGTGACCAAGTATTCACTACTAATCTTAAATGCCAAACATCATATGTTCTAAAGCAAGGAAGTAACTCACTATTTTGATCTGCTAATTTATAATGTTGGTACCTTGTTAATGGATTAATAGGTTTATTGTTTGTCCAATATTTTATAGGTTCAGCATGAGCTAACGATGTAGCTATAGCTAATTTTAAATACAATCCTTGGTGAGAATCTGCATCCGCATTCCATATTGTATTCCATATCTCAAGTGCATTTACAGGATTGTTTCCTGTGGGACTGCCACCTTCAAGGTATGTATTCATCACATCTGTATTTTTCATAGTCCAGCTAAGAAATTTCTGATGCTCAGCATCTTTTTTAGCGAATGTATTCATTGCTGCAGCACCTGTTTGTGAGATCAATTGCCACTGAGCCAAAGCTGCTGAAAATGCTGGGTCTGCAAGCTTATTTTGTAAACCCGCTCCAGTGATATTTCCAATCTTTACATTCAGATACGCACTGAGATAACTCAAATGACCCTCAAAATTACCATTTGCAATTGCCTGATCTGTCTTTTGGTTCAATGTTTCTAGATTGAATATTTCTAGATTGGATGACACCGTTTCAGCTTGAACTGTCAAGCTATTTGTTAAAGTAGGTGTAAATAGTGTAGTTGCCAAAATAGCAGATGTCGCAAGTACTTTCATCGGTTTTTGGAACATAAAATTATTCCTTTTCTTCATATAAATCATCCTTTTCTTTTCAATTCGTTCCATTAAAGTCTTTTCGCTGAATGAATGTAATTGATTTTGATTTCGTGTTGGTTTCACATTTCTTCCTATTAAATATAGCAAGGGAAGAATATTTAACAGGAAGAGAATTAATTATTTTATCATTTGAAGTAAACAAATAATTGCAACAAGGAAAACCCCCTCATTTTTTGAGGAGGCTCCATCACTTCGCTTTGCTTGTCAAGGTACTGTTGACATATATTTCAATATGTTTCTTATTTAGCTATTGTTCTTGCTATTGTTTGCTTACTGTCTCTTACAATCGAAGGATCTGTAACAACTGAACCATCTGTTCTCTTTAATGTATATTTTGTTACCAGTTGATATGCTGTAAATCCTGTGTTTTGACCAGG
>NZ_CM000745.1:5087842-5089323 GCF_000161455.1 Bacillus pseudomycoides DSM 12442 | reverse complement strand
AAAAATTTGGTTATACAAGTAAAAGAACTATCTCCAAAATGGCAGGCAGTTGCGCTAGATGTATTTGAAAAAAATAATCAGGATGTAACAGTAGAGACAAAGCAAAAGACTGAGAAAGAAAAGGAAACTTCAAAACAAGATGAAAAGCAAACGTTCCTAAAATCCTTCTTCTCCGACCAAAAGAAAACAGAAATAGAAGAGGGCATTTCACAAAAGAGTAAAGGCACTTATGCGAAAGTGTTTATCGGTATGGAACAAAAAATCTTAAAAGAAAAAGTAAAACAGTACAATGAGGTCATGAAACAAGAAACATCTAAACAAACACAGTGGCAAGAGCAAATCACAGAATGGAAGAACGATTCTAAGTACCAAACTGAAACAGAAAAAATGGAAACCGACGCAAAAATTAACTCAAAAGAAACGAATATTAGCCAGTCAAAAGAGAAGGTTGAACTATATAAATGGGAGCAAGGACAAGTGAAAGAAAAGATGAAAAAATTAGATGAGAAGGCAAAAGATGTAGAGCGTTTATGAAAAAAGTGTAGTGTACCTTGAATGTACTTTCAAGGTTTTTAGGTGTACCTTGAGTGCACTTTTAATAGATTTTTAGTGTACCTCGACTGAACTTTGGAAGATATTGACTGTACCTTGAGTGTACTTTTGAAAGACTTTCATGACCCCACGATTTTACTAGGCTTTGCCTAGTCCCACACCCTTGGTGGGGGCAAAAAGCCCTTATGCTCTTCTCACTCTTGGGTGTGGTGTTCTGAACGAATGGAGGCGAAATAACAGATGGACATTAAAATCCGAAATTTGAGTCCAGTTGCGATCAAAAGATTAGATGAAATTGCAAAGAAGAAAAACATTTCAAGACAGGAATTCTTGAAAGGACAAATTGAGACATTGGCGTTTTACCAGGAACAGCAAAATCGTGAATTGTATCTTCAACAGTTGTTAGAAAAAAATATCTATGCGATGGAAAGTTGTTTCGAAGCTGTAAAAGAAATGAATGCCTTTTTACAAATGATGACGCAGGATGATGAGGTATGAGCCAAACAGCAAGTCCTTCACAAGCAACGGTGACGCCTGGTGTGGTGACAGTGTCTCGTTTTGTTACGGCGGATGGAAAAACATTTCAGGATTATGTGGAGTATGTCGACCGAGAAGATGCAAAAAGAGAAGGTGAAGCGCATCAGAAAATGTTTTCTCTGTATCAGGATTATATGGGAGATGCAGAGAAGACATCTTCCCTCTTCACAGAGCATAGTAACGGTTTAAAGGAAAATGAAAAGAAAGATTTAAAAAAGATGTTTCAGCTCGCTCAAAAGAATAAAAGTATTATGTGGCAAGATGTCATCACTTTTGATAATGATTGGCTTGCAGAACATGGTGTGTATGATCCTAGAACACGTACTGTAGATGAAACAAAATTGATGGATGTCACCCGAATAGCGATGAAAGAAATGTTGAAAAGAGAAAAG
>NZ_CM000745.1:5084690-5087742 GCF_000161455.1 Bacillus pseudomycoides DSM 12442 | reverse complement strand
GGGAATTTGGTTAAAACATATTCTAAAGAGGAATTAGAAAAATTTAATCAAGACATGGCTAAAACTCCTCTAAGGAGTTCTAAGTTTGGTGGCAATGTTCAAAATAAAACAGAGCTTACTCCTCTTGCTATGAATGTTCATAATTTTGGATATATGGAATTTAGTAACTATCAGTGGATTGATGATGGCACATCATTTTACCTACCTCAAAGTGTACAGGTAGAACCACTAACTAGGACTACTGGATTGGCAGTACAAATATATCATAATAGTACGAAACATGCAGAATATAGAGTTAAAGGTTCCTTTTCAAGTGGATTAAACATTCCTATTTCTCACCTTTTAAATGGTTCTGGTAATTATTATGAACTTAGACTTAAAAATTATGGTGGGGGAACTATATATCTTGATAGTGGACAAGTTTATTATAAATAATACAATTTCTTAAATTTAATAGTTATATACATGTAAAAAAGACTGGGTATGAATCCAGTCTTTTTCATCAAATACTAGCCTATTAATACTACGTTTCCAATATCCTGTTCATAGATTTGTTAGTTGATTCTTTGATTATCTTGACTATAAACTTCAATAGTATATAAATCATTTTCAATCCATTTTTGTGCTTGCTGTGTTTTAAGTAGGTCATCAACTTCTTTCTCGATCTTCTCCCCAAACTCTTTAGCTCCTGAATCAGCACTATTTATAGGCGTATATATAGCAAATGGAATAGGTTGCCCTGATTCTACATAAGCCCGCATTGAAAAACCTTTGTATCCTTTTTTATGGAACAATTCTTCAAAAATATAACTCCAAATTCTGTCCCACCTGTCCTCTATTTTTACAATGTTCATATCTCTTTGACTAATATTAATAGTATATGGTCTAATATCTTGGTTCTTTAACTGAATGTTAATCTCTTTTTTTAATTTACTTGTATTTACAGTATCCGCTATTTCTAGGTCTACAACTCTCGCTTTATCATCCACAGACGAACTGAGAAAATCTTTTTTATTCACTGTATTCCTAACAGTATCCATAACTTTTGAACCTTCACTTTTTGCTTCTTCTATATCGCTCTGTTGGCAGCTACTTAATACAATAGTTAATAAAAGAGGTAACAATAGCCCTTTTTCTTTCTTCATTCCAATTCCCTCCCTATTGTTTTCTTTGTCTTATAGTAATAAATTTAGTATCCAAGCACACCACATCTAATTTTTCCATATTGGATAATCATTCTCTAATACAAATGAAAAACCTTCTTCTATTTTGTTTGCACCGTTCGTAAAGGTACACCTTTTGGAACAGAGGGATTTCTATAAAAAAAGCAATTTGTCAAAAGGTTCGAGACAACATTTTGAAACACTTCAAAATCATATAAACCTTTTGAATCATTCATAAAGTGTTACAAAATAACGTCTCAAAAACGATGGTTTTTGATAAATGCAAAACGAACAAAATATAAGCCTTGTAAATCGCTTAACTACGTTATCAAAACTATTATCAAAATCAAATTAACTTTAACTACCCTTTATGATAAAATTATCGTGTAAAGGGTAGGTGATTATATGAATCCATATGTTTATGGTTATGCAAGGGTAAGTACCCAACAACAAGATTTGATTCGTCAAATAGATATGCTTCAAAATTATAACTGTACTGAAATTTTGACTGAAAAAATGACAGGTACGAAAAGTGATCGTCCAGAGCTTACTCGGTTGAAAGATAAAATTAGACCTGGTGATACATTAGTTGTTGAAAGTTTTTCTAGATTAGGACGAAGTACAAAGGATTTAATCGAACTTGTTGATTACTTTGAAAATAAAGGAGTCAAACTGATTAGCATTAAAGAACAATTTAATACGAATACCCCTCAAGGAAAATTAATGTTAACTGTATTTCAAGCATTCAGCCAATTTGAAAGAGATTTAATTGCCCAACGAACACAAGAAGGTCTTGTAAGTGCAAGGGCAAGAGGGAGGGTTGGTGGTCGTCCTCGTATTAGAGATACGTATATTCAAAAGGCATTAAATTTATATAAGTCAGAGCAATATAGTATTCGAGAAATTATAGATATGACTGGCATTAGCCAAGCAACACTGTACCGATACATACGAGAACACAAGCAAGTACAAAAGAATGGGGAAACAGAAGAAAAAACAGCAACTATTCGTATGTTGTTGCGTGTAGAAAATAATAATAAATTTGTACGGGGAAAGGGGAAAGTTCGAAAGAATATCGAATCCTTTCTCATATCACAATATAATATGGAACAATGTTCGGGAGAATATATATTTTATGTTCCTTACACCACAATTTCAGATTTAGAAAAAAAGGTAGATAGCATAGTTCATGAAATTGATTTTGAAGCGGATTCACAAAACTGTTTTACGGAGTTAGATGCGTACTGTGATGAATTGGAGCTACAGTGGTAAAAGTAGCATTTGCTTATATAGAGAGTTCAATTATAAAATAAGAAGAAGAACAGAAAGACAGGGAGAGGAAACCCATGTCCACAAAATTAGTAAATTTACGAATCGATTTTGCTTTTAAACAGTTATTCGGAACGAAGGGGAACGAAGAAATTTTAACCGGATTTCTAAACGCCATTCTAGAAGAATCTTTAGATGCACCTATTACATTTCTACAACTAGAAGATCCACATCTTCATAAATCTTATGAAGATGATAAGTTATCAATATTAGACTTATTAGCAACGCTAGATAATGGGACACAAGTAAATATAGAAATTCAGCTTCGAAATACACATGATATGGTAAAGCGATCTTTATATTATTGGAGTAAACTCTATACGTCCCAAATGCAAGAAGGGATGCCGTATCGTTCCCTTCGGAAAACCATAACCATTAACTTATTAGATTTTATCTTGTTTTCTCACGATGAAGCATTTCATACCATCGGACAATTGTGGAATACAAAATTGCAACAACTATTAAGTGATGACATTGAAATCCATTTTGTAGAGATACCTAAATTGGTCAAACAGTGGCGTGAAGAAAAAGTAAACCCGTGGGAAAATGCATTTGTTCGA
>NZ_CM000745.1:5081209-5084590 GCF_000161455.1 Bacillus pseudomycoides DSM 12442 | reverse complement strand
ATTAGGTGTTTTCGCTGCCTGTTCCTCAAAGAGTGAACAGATGGACTCTTCTTTTGGATATTGCCTACAGATAGTATTCATATCTATTAGTCTCTTTATCTCTTTTTCAGATATAATCTGTATATCTTTTATCTTGATTTCCGGATTCTCAATGATTTGAGTAGCAATCTCTTGTAAATGTCTAGGGATATTTTTCATCCATTCGGAGTTATAGATATTACCATTGAATATTATCTTACCGCTAATCTCATCACCAGAATGAACCTGAATGCTTAATTTATAATTTGTCTGCTCAAAAGCCTCGAATCCCACAATGCGGAAACCTAACTTTTGTTCTTGATTATGATCAAAATCGTCCATAGCTACAGGAAAATTCTCAAAAGCTACAATATGATCAAACACCTGTTCACCAAATTTGGTGTTTTCCTGTATTTCTGCCAACGAAACATAATCAAACTCACTGGAAGCAAGTGCCTTCTCCTGTGATTTCTCTACTAACTGATGAAATGTATCATTCTCACTGCTTGTAATTCTTACAGGAATCGTATTTATGAATAACCCAACAATCTTTTCTACATCTGGAATGTCTGCTGGCCTGCCAGAAACTATTGAACCAAATACAACATCGTCAGTGTTATTCAACTTCTGCAGCATGATACCCCACATCGTTTGGAAAACGCTATTCACTGTAACTTGTTTAGACATGGCAAGCTGAGAGATTTTCCGAGTTATATCTTTATTAAAGTTGAATTTTATTTCTTGATGCATAAAATCTGCGGGTTCCTGCGCAGACCAATTATATGGAATTCCCTTGACACCGCTATAGCCCTCAAGGAACTTCTTCCAATACCCTCGGGCTGCTACATCATCCTGCTCATCCAGCCATTGAATGTATGCACTGTACGGCAGCCCTTTTTCCAGATAAATAGGTATGTCCTGAATGTAATCGACATAATACTTAAAAAGATCATTTAAGATAATGCTCATACACCAGCCGTCCATTAAGATATGGTGATGACTCAATATTATTTGAAACTGATTCATTTTTGTTTTTAATACGGCAAGGCGAATGAGCATATCACTTTGGAGATTAAAGCCCTTTTGTCGATCCCTCAATTTATATTCTTCTAGAAAGATCGTTTTTTCTTCTTGGGACATATGTGAAATATCTTCAAAGCTTACTTTGGTTCTCCGGTCTTTTAATATAACCTGAGTTGGCTCTTTAATTTTGGAGTAAAGAAAAACCGTCCTTAACACATCATATTTTTCAATCAAACGATTGAAACTTTCTTCCAAGAAGGGGACATTAAGTTCCCCTTCAATCAGAAAGACCATCTGTTCGAAATAAGTATCATTATTTTCATCTTTTAATGCGTGAAATAGCATCCCTTTTTGTGTCGGGGATAACTGGCATAAATCCTTTACCCTAGAAACGTCAAACATCAAATCACTCCAGATCGTATAGTATTTTTCAGTTACTTAACACTCTTTAAAGCCTCAAATACATCATCCAAATCTGATTGAGTCAGCTGACTCATGCTAAAATCACTAGGTGTTGGTTCTGATTTCTCTTTTGCCACACAATGGTTGATAATATGAAGAAGATGACTTTTATACTGGTCAAGAATGTTTTCGACTGTCCCGACATTGTATTGGATAGAGTTAAACATAAGATTAAGCTGTAATTTCCCATCGGTAACAATTGCAGTAAGCTCAATACCCGTGCCATGTTTATTCTCCAAACTAACTGGTTCTCCCATTGGCATCACAGGGTATTTCGCTTTGCTATTAATTTCAAACTGTCCCAGATAATTAAAAATAATTTCTGGTTTTATCTTATATTTTATTTTATTTTCTTCCGCTGGAACCAAATAATTGAGTACACCGTAACCTGCACCTTTGCGGGGGACTTCTCGTAATGTTTCTTTTACTCCTTTAATAACACTACCAAGATCGCTTGAAGGCACATCAAATACCACAGGAAACATGCTTGTAAACCAGCCAATCGTCCTACTTAGATCTGCTCCTTTTATGAGATCTTCGCGGCCATGCCCTTCTAGGCTGACTGCCATCCTATTTTCTCCTGTCCATTCCTGAACTGTTAGAGCAAGCGCCGCAAGAAGGAGGTCATTAATTTCAGTCTGGTAAGCCCGATGGGCTTCTGTCAGAAGCTGGTGTGTTTCTTTTTCGTCAAGGCTGAAATGCAGAGCTTCTATTTTACTGAAGCTTCCATCGTCTTCCCTGTCCTTCGGCAGAGGAGCCACTTTCATGGATTCGACACCTTCCCAGTATGGAATCTCTTTTTGTATAGCCCTGCTCCTTGCATACTCAGACAGCCCACTTGCCCAAGCACGGTAAGAGGTGGTCTTCGGTGGAAGAACTTCTCCTTTCTCATATAGACGATAGAAATCCTCCAGAAGAATCCTCCAGGACACTCCGTCCACCAAAAGATGATGAATAACAATTAATAGATAACTTCCTACATCAGTCTCAAAAATCCCCAGTTTTATCAGCGGACCTTCTTCGAGATTAAGGCCAGCCTGGAGGTAATTCGCTTCTTTCTCAATTAAAGGTTTTCCATCTGTTACTCCCCTAAAGTCAAATCGTTGAAGAGTAAAATCAATAGCTTCCGTTTCCCGACTGTACTGCTTCGAAGGGGAATAAACCATTCGGAGCGCATCATGATGCACGCAAAGTTTGTGGAAAGCCTCTATCACCGCTTCACTATTCCATTCTTCCTCCCTGAACAGCATCATAGATTGGTTAAAGTGTTCTGGTATAGGAAACTGCTGTTCAAAAAACCAATGCTGTATCGGAGTCAGAGGTACATCACCCTGAATTAAGCCTTGCTCTGCAGATGCAGCTGCAAACCGAATATATGGAACAAGCTCGTATACTGTTGGATTTTTAAACAAGTCTTTCATCTCGAATTTCAATCCATGCTCGTTCAGCCTAGCTGCAATTTGGATCGCTTTAATGGAGTCTCCTCCCAATTCAAAAAAGTTATCATGAATGCCAACTCGTTCTGTCCGGAGTACTTCCTCCCATACAGATGCTAAGAGTTTTTCCCTATCTGATAGAGGTGCCGAGTACTCTTCCCTGATTGGCACCTCACTTGTCGGCTTAGGCAGTGCTTTTTTGTCAATTTTTCCGTTAGGAGTAAGCGGGAAGGATTCGACCTCAACAAAATATGAAGGAATCATATAGTCAGGTAAAACTTCTCGCAGATAATTTCGAATGGAAGAAACCGTAACCTTCCCTAAAGAAACTATATATGCACAAAGATAGCTATAATCTTGCTCTTCTGTTACGGAAATAACAACGGCTTCCTTAACGGCACTATAAGTTAAGAGACGACTTTCAATCTCTCCTAATTCAATG
>NZ_CM000745.1:5066023-5081109 GCF_000161455.1 Bacillus pseudomycoides DSM 12442 | reverse complement strand
AAACCAACTGAAAATATTAAGAGCGTGTTTTAATTAATCTTTTTTCAAAACACGCTCTTTTCTATGATTATTTATCAAGATTATTAGTATCAATTTGATCAAACTTTATTTTAAAGCAACACCAGCATTTTGTTTGGAATTATTTTTCTCTTAAACTCGTCTCATATTCTTTTACTTCATCCAGCGTTCTAAATACTACTACATTAAAAATTTCTTTTTCATTACCACAAATAACAACAAACCCATCAGTTGTTTGTAATACTCTTCCTACATTTCCATTCGGAAGAGGAATGCTAGTCGGATGTTTAATATTCATCTTATTTTTCTTAGCAATATATTCATCAATCGGCATCCCAATGGGGAATTCATTTTGCAATTCTTTGGTGGTATACAGGGAAGCTGAACTTTCATTCTTTGCTGGGGCTTTTTGATAATTTGGTGTACAAGCTGTTAAAGACATGAATAATGCACCGGAAACAAAAAGCAAAGAAAGCTTTTCAAACATAAAATAATTCACTCCATTCAGTATTCAATTAGTCACCAAATTAGAATAGCAAAAGGGTTCTATTAAATTTGTTGCAATGTGTCTGTCGAAAAAAGAAAAGAATGCACTTATTTAGTGATTTTCCTCGAAATACTAAAAGGTTACTGCGAAAATTTGTAAATATAAGGATAAAATATACATTAGGGGAGAAAAAAGTTTGTACAAGTTATATATGAAGGGCATAAACAAAAGAAAAGACCTCTTCCGAGTATCTTTTTGTGATAATTAGTTTATGAATTGTGAAAGTGGACCTTGTAGGATTCGAACCTACGACCGGACGGTTATGAGCCGTCTGCTCTAACCAGCTGAGCTAAAGGTCCATGGTAAGCGATTAGTTTTCCAGGCTAATCGCAATAATGAAGTATACCGATATAATTATATAATATTTTGAATGAAAAGAAAAGACACTCAATGAGTGCCTTCCTTCAGTTCTTTAGTTCACCAATTGTTTTTCTATAGGGTTTCAACATGATTAATGAAAAATATAGAGCAGATCTATAACAAAATAATAGCATTATGTTACCTGGTGTTTTCATGCAATTTTACATATGAGAGAATTCGTCCAACGAGGTTCTATAAAATCAGTATTTTAATGAACAGAAACTAAAGATGATTCAATTATATAACGATTAGGCGCGTCACCAATATAATCAAAAGGATAACAGGTTGTTAATGTTAGGAAGCGGTACCATTGTTAGTGGAGAAGCTGCCCATGCAGAAGGGAGCTTTACCACTGCCAGTGGAATTGCTTCCCATGCGGAAGGAATAAATACCGCCAGTGGAGAAGTTGCCCATGCAGAAGGTGCTGGTTCAATAGCTATAGGAACGGCTTCTCATGCGGAAGGTAACTTAACCATCTCTAGTGGAGACTTTTCCCGTGCAAAATGGAGAAGAACAGATACAGCCATGCATATGATGAAAAAAGGACAATTTGTTTTACCGGACAAGTCCGTCCAAAACCAGAGAGAATTTATTCATAAATTGTTTGGCTCAGCTTCATAAGAGGGAAATGTAGAGGAATTTGCTACTCTATGTTTCTCACTAACATTTTTGTGCCAGAACCAAACTGTTTATAAAGTTAGAGGAGGATGAAATTACAGAATATAAATAAAATTATGTAAACAAAATAAATTATGGTAGAATATGGTTGTGTTATCCAGATCAATGTTTAGCACATTGAGAAAATAATCAACAAATCTGGCTTTAAAGGGGGAATTAATTTGGAAAGAAGAAGTCATAGAATTATTCATCATTTTCGAAGTTTATTAGTTATAAGCCTATGTTTCTTTCTAGTATTTTTGGGTGGTAATAACTCGAAGGCTGAAACAGTTTCTTCTATAGCATTAAATGCTATAGATGTAGAAGCTTTCACAAATAAAGTAATTCCAGAGAAAATGAAAGCAGAAAATGCACCTGGTGTAGCTATTGTCGTTGTCAAAGATGATCAAATTCTATTTCAAAAAGGATACGGTTTTTCCAACAAAGAACAGAATATTCCCATCGATCCTAAAAAAACCGTTTTTCGATTAGCGTCAGTATCAAAGGTTTTTACTGCTAGTGCTGTAATGCAGTTAGTTGAACAAGGAAAAATTGATTTAAATAAAGATATAGTAAATTATATGGGGGGATTAAAGTACCAAAATAATATGGGTGAACCAGTTACAATGAAACATTTACTCACCCATACAACAGGTTTTGATGATGTGGATCCTAGATTGGGGGATATTCATGATCAAATAAATGACTATACAAAACTTAAAGATTATGTAGAAGAAAATATGCCCACAGTAGTGAGAAAGCCAGGAGATACGTATACATATGATAATTTTGCTTCTATGCTGCAAGGATATATTGTTCAAAATTTGACAGACACACCTTTTTATAAATATATGGCGAAAAATATTTTTTACCCTTTAGAGATGCAAAATAGTAGTTTTGTTATGACTAATTTTATTAAAGATAAGCTTGCAACAGGATACGATAAAAAAGGCGATGTCATCCCATTTTATCAAACAAGACCGACGGACATGCCACAAGGGAGTATGTTTTCTACAGGAAGTGACGTAGCCAATTTTATGATTGCTCAATTGAATGGTGGTAAATTCAAAAATAAACAAATACTAAAAACAGAAACTGTGCAAGATATGCAACAAACAAAATTTGCGTTGCATCCAAAGTATCCCAATATGACATATGGATTTGAATTCTTTTCACCGCAAAGCCATAATGGTCAATATGTTTTTGGGAAAGGTGGAAATATACCAGGGTTTTCTTCTTTAATGTGGTTAATTCCTGAACATAAATTAGGTGTTTTTGTTGTCACGAATAAAGATAGTTCATTACTTCCTTATAAATTATTTGATGAATTTATGAATCACTATTTTCCAGATAAAACGAAACCAGAGTATTTAAAACCTAGCGAGGAAGAGTTAAAGAAATTTGAAGGTGTGTACCGTGATTTACGGGTGAAAAACCTTATTACGCATGTAAAAATAAGCGAAGGAAAGTTATTTGTAGCTGATAAAAGGTATGGTAAACAGGAATTAAAACAAATAGATCCTTTACTATTCGAAGATGAAAAGGGTAATTACATGGCGTTTAAACTTCACAAAGATGGTACTGTAAAAGAAATGATACATTGGAACTCTGGTAGTTCAGCGGTGAAAGTAAGTGAACCTAAGAGATTTCAAGATGTAGAGGTGAATCATCCATATGCTAAATTCATAGATCCTTTACATCAATATGATATATTAAAAGCAAATAAGGAGGGGAATTTTGTTCCTGAAGCCCCTCTTACACGTGGAGAGTTTTCATATTGGTTGTCTCAAATTGCGTACTTTGCACCACCTTCAAAAAAAGACCCTGTATTTTCTGATGTAAAGGGTCATCAGTATGCATCTCATATTCAAAAGTTATATGAACTGGGTATATTATACGAAAAAGAGGGAGAACAATTTTATCCAGATCGTGCTATCACTAGACAAGAAGCAGCATGGATTGCTTGGCATTATTTAGAAATGCTAGAGGCTCCACCTGCAGAAGCTACTTTAAAAGGAGAAACTGATGATTGGGCGATAGAGTCTGTGAAAAACATTGTAGGTCATCACTTAGTCGGACCAGAGGTTATATATAATGAAGATGGATCAGCAGATTATTTATCAAAACAAATAATGAAACGGCAAGAGGCAGCGGCCTTGTTATTATATGTTATGTTAGGTAGTTAATTTGCACAAAAATAGAATAAATATCTGAACAGAAAAAGAGGGATAGCATAAAGATGCTATCCTTCTTTATTGAAGTATATTTTTTACTTCTTGGCACAGATACGCCTTAAATCCCTTAATGAGTATTATTATGCATGGTCAAATTTAAATTAAATATTCGGAATAAATAATTATATTTTTCTGTAATTTTTAAATATTTACAATTTATAGAAAAATATAATGTCTTCTAAAGTGTACGTTCAGATTAAAAAAGGAGTTTTTTTTATGTTAAAAAAACTAGTAGTTGGGGTTTTAGCAACTGGTATTCTATTGACTAGAGCTGGAGGTGCACTTGCTGCAGAAGAGTTTCCGTATCAAGTAAAAACAAAAGGGTTTAATGGACAACCAGTATCTATTGGTTTTGATAACAAAACGGATTTAGAAGATTACCTAAAGAAACATCCTGTTCCGCATTGCCATAAAGCTAAGTTTTTATGATACCCCCAAAACGAAAAAAACGAATTGGGGCTACAAAAGTGAAATATATTATGTGTTAAAACAATTAAAATAAATATTTCTTATTATTCGAATAAAAATAATATGTTGATAAATTTTTACATTTATTACAAAAAAATGATAAAAGGCGTAAGATTAGTTTACAAGCCATTTTATAAAGGAGTGATTCATTTGAAACGAGTTATGGGAGTACTTTCTACAGGTTTATTAGCAGGCGCGATGCTATTTGGTGTTTCAAGCCCGCAGGCGTATGCAGATTCTCCAGCAAAGCCTTACCAAGTAATAACTGATGGATTTGATGGGGAGCAAACAACGATTGGATTTGAAAACAAGACAGATTTTGAAAATTACTTAGAAAGCCATCCAGTTCCTAAAAGCAACAAAGTGCAACCTTTAGCATCAATTTATTCTACTTTTTATTATGATAATGATTTGAAGGGCTCACGTTTTACTGTAAATGCAAGTAGAAACCCAGTTGTTGTTGTAAACTTTGGTGGTTCTAATAATGATAATGTTTCTTCTATACTTACACATCCTTATGGAGATTATACGACTATTTATGAACATGTTAATGCAGAAGGGCGAGCACTTGCAATTGTAAACAATGGAAAGTATATTAATTTGACTGATGTTAGTATGGGAGATGGAGCTAGAACTTGGAATGATGAAGTTTCATCAGCGATTGTAAAATCTAATTAAGCTTAGTAGAAAAACTGATTTTCATCGAGATTTTCTACAATCTGAGCATTTCACTGATAGTGAAATGCTTTTTTGTCATGTTTAATTTCACTTAAATATGCTTTAACTTAGTTTAGGGTACCGCCCATCGCTATCAAGTTAACAAAATTCCATTAAAGTAAAAAAATACGCTATTCTTTCTATAGAATTATAGGAAATGATAACGTATTTTTTGCTTTATAGATGGTGAAAAACCTTAGCTTTATAGCGATGTGGTGCTACCCTGCATCTATCAACTTAAGAAAATAGATAAAACCATTAAGAAAAATCTTTCCATGTAAAATCAACACTCAAAATACCAATGGGCTGTTCGTTACTCATATAGTTTTTTGCGGAAACTACTTCCGGTTTGCGAAAACAAACAAGATTGTTGTAATACCCAAATGCTCGGCAAATTATTGGACGTACCGGATGAATACCGCAACGATCGTTTATTTCGTCATAGAAAATACATGTTCCAAAATATCGTTGCTGACTTTTTAAATCTAGGCGTTTTTTTGTAGGCATCGATTTTATTTTCTTCTTTATTTTTTTAAATTCTTCTTCTGTAATTGGAACGGGACCGCAACACATTCCTTTGCAGCCATTACAAGGTAACCCTTCCATATAATCATCTCCTAAAATAAGTAATTGTTATAATTAATCCAAAAATAAGGTTTTTCTAGTTCAGCAACCAAAAAGAGAGGATTTCATTTTATATTCAGAGAGTTTGGCTTGAATTCTCCTTTCTTATCGTTTTAGAACAACACAAAAAGGTCTTTAGACGCACTTGAAGAAGAATGCTCTTCAAGTGGTTCAAAGACCTTGACCTGCTATTCAAATAAAATACCCGATGTCATTTTTTCTAAAAAAGAAAAGTATCTCTATTATTATTTTAACAGATTTATCACAATATTACAACGATAGACGAATTAAAAGAGATTTCTTAAACACCATTTTTAATTTTTTTAATCTCTGTTAAATATTCAAAGTTTCTTTTCTACACTAGCAAAGGGATAGAAAAGATTTTGAAGCTACGTAAAGCTAGAAGAAAATGTATATATTTCCACTTTATTGATAATTCTTACTATCAATTAAATTTAGAAAGAGCGAATTTAGCTGTAAAATTCATTTTCTTCATAAATGAAGAATTCACTCCTGCTTGAAATTGTACAGAAATATTACCGTCTTTTTGCGCTTTGAATACGCGTCCATAAGGTGAATTAGCATTGTATGTACCAATTACTTGATTGTCTGCGTCAAAGACTGTGTAAGAAATCGGGAATCCTGAATTATTTACAAATACTGTAAGTTCTTCTCCTTTTTTAAGATTAAAAGATTCTTTTTGAGACACTTCATATGAACTCAGAGAATAATATTTAGTAACCTCTTGAATTTCTAAACCCATAGTTGCTGCACTAGCTTTCGGAACTTCTAACCCTGGTAAATTCATACCCGAAAGTACTGCTACTCCTAATGCTCCTGCTAAAATGGCTTTTTTCATAATTCTAACTCCTCCTTTAATATTCTTTCATAAAATAGTTACAATAAGTAAATGTAAAATCTACTTACTGTAACTATTATAGTTACGGTAATAATTGTTTTCAATAGAAAGTGGTATGCAATTTTGCATACAGAGAGGTATCACTACATGTCCATAAAGCTAACAGAACAGATTATCCAAAAAACGATAATGTCGGTGTGAAGTCCTACATGGGCTTTTCCGAATCGTGAAATTTGTAAAACATGTGCTTAAATTGATGTTAAATAATACCACACTGAAAATATTCATAAATAAAGGACGTATACGACGATGAAACAACCAGTGAATTTTAAATGGGAGCATTATGAGCCGGATATTCTTATAGAGCTACTAGACAAGCGAATAAAAACTCCATCCTATGAAGTCCTAAAGTTGTTGAGAGATAGGGCTTCATAGGATGAAGTTACTTTGCGAGAGGATTAAGTGTGCAAAAAATTTTGTTAAACGAATCCTAAAGGGAGTAAGAGGCATTCGTTTAAAAGAATTTACCTCGCAAAAAATATTAACATAGGCCTGCCGGTGAAGATGTGATAAAAATTACAGAGTTAATAAAAACTTCATTTTGTACAAAACAAAACCCTAGTTTCCTAGGGTAATGGATATAACAACCCGATTTAATCTAGCTTCTATATTATAAGGTGTAATCACAATGGTTATTAATGGTAAATGCAACCGGAAAGAGCAGCTAGCAAAAGCTAACTGCTCAAGGATCTCCAGGGGGACGGAGAAATTATTATGGTATCTATAATATTGACGGAATATTGAAATGTTTGCTTCGTGTGGTATGCCGATAGGTAAATATCCAGGTATGAGAGAACCAGTAGTTACGGGGTTACAGTTTATGGTGGTTGTTAGAGCCATACTAGAGACGTGTAAAAATATTGAAGAAGCCGTCTATGCTGTGAAAAACATGCCTGTGGGAACGAATATGAATTTACTTTTAGCGGATGCAAATGGTGAGGCAACTTTAGTTGGAACATATGACGGGGTTAAATATATTATTTAGAAGGTTAAATCCTAATGTTAAGAAGGTATTGTCTATGCAAAAGGAATTAGTATTTTTAGGGTGTAAATATGAGGGGAAAACATTTTAATAGCCCAAAAGCTACGTGGTTCCCTTCTATATTCGAAAGGAGTATCCATATTGAACAAACTATCTTTAAAACCCATTGACAAAAGTAATTGGGAAGAGGCTATAAAATTATCAGTAAAAGAAGAACAACGCACATTTATCGCCTCCAATCTTTATTCTATTGCAGAGGTTCAATTTTTAGATAATTTCTATGCAAATGGTATATATCTTGATAATAAGCTAATAGGATTTGCGATGTTTGGAATAGACTCTGATGATAATAATTATTGGATTTATAGACTAATGATTGATAAAGAGTACCAGGGACAAGGTATAGGTATACAGGCTATATTTCTCATTATTGAAAAGATAAGAAGTATTAATAATAAAAATATTCCTCTAATCATGATTGGATATAATCCTAAAAATCTTTCAGCAAAAATTGCTTATAGGAAAGCTGGATTTGTTGAAACTGAAGTATCATCTTGGGGTGAACAATTGGCGAAGTTCACCTTATAGGGGCACTATACATGCCCATCAACTTAAGAAATTGGTTGTTCCCCAAAACGAAAAAACGAGCTAAATTCTCATAAATACTTAACTATAGAGAAGTGAATTTTTTGTTTAGGGGGTGCTTCAAAATATTAGCTTGATGGTAAATAAATTTTGACTAAATTGATAATTGTAATTCTAGGCGCTGCCTGAGTTTAACTTAAAGAAACTAGCCATGCTCGTTTCATATGATGATAATACATTTATAGTGGTCTTTGATGAAGAGGTGCAAATAGCTGCTCAAGGTAGAAAGGCTTTGGAGCTTTACTTGCTAAACATCTTCTTAGTTATCAAAATATCATTGAAAGCTATATGAGAGTCCAAAGAGAGTTTAGCAAGTAAAATAACTTAATTAATATTATCAAGAGCTGAATTCTCAACACACCTTATAACCAAGTCTTCAACATATTAGACATATATAATATGTTGAAGACTTTCTCATTTTATAATAAAATACCGTCGGAATATTCGGGTTATTTTTAGGTTTTTTTATCTTTTTTACGAATAATAAATTAAGGCAGGATATAGTATTAAATGGTATTAACAAAATATGCAAACGGGGGTATTTATGAAAAAACTAAAATTTTTATGTTCGGGGATTATAGCTAGTATAACTTTAACAACATGTTTAAGTATTAATTCTGTATATGCAACCTCTGATGAAAAAAATTCTCTTACTCAATCTAAAAGCTCTCCTAACATTCCATACTCTATTCAAGATCCAAACAATACAGAAGATCCTTCGGGTTATTGGACAAAAGAAAAAATGCAGAATGCAATCCCAGCAGATGAAATCAAGACTAATGAAAAAACTACTCCAAAAAAACAGGAAGCTCCCTCAACAGAAAAACCTAGTAATATTTCTGATCCAGTTCCGCCTGATACTAGTGGTGGAATTAAAGCACTAAATGTTGTTGTTCCATCTACAGCAGGCAAAGTATTTTTTTCATATAGCGGAAGGGACTATGTTTGTTCTGCTTCTGCTACTAATAATGATTATAAAAACCTTGTCATAACAGCGGGTCATTGTGTACATGGAGGTAAGGGGAAAGGATGGCACTCAAATATTGCATTTGCTCCAGCATATAATAATGGTTCCACACCGTATGGGATTTGGAATTGGAAAGATGCTCGTACATTTAATTCTTGGATAAACGATAGTGATTTTAGCCATGATCAAGCGTTTTTTACTGTTTATCCTAGAAGTGGAAACAATTTAATAAATACTGTCGGAGGAAATGGACTTTCAACTGGATATGGTACTAATCAACCGAGTGTTCGTATTTGGGGTTGGCCCGCTGAAAATCCATACAATGGACAATTACCTTATTATTGTGGCGGATCAACAAGTAGTGCGGGATTGTTTAGTAGTGATGCCAAGATGAGTTGCGGTATGAATGGGGGAGCGAGTGGCGGACCTTGGTTAAGAGCGATAATCAATGAAAACCTTGGTTATGTTTTTGCAGTGACATCCCGACGTTCAACTTCAGGAACACCAACTTTGTATGCTACTCCTAATTCTAAGGATGTAAAAACAATGTTTGATCAAATGAAATAAGTGAATCTGATATGATTCTTTATTCTCAGTATAAAGTACACAATTCGAAAGAGAACACGTATTACATTACGGCAAGTAATGAGTATGTAAACGTGCATTGATATACGAAAAAGAAACCGGCTCGGTAATCGGAATCGGTTTCTTTTACTATATACCGAGGAGTGCAAACAAAACGTGGATTACGTACTAAAAACAAAATTCTACAGAGATACACTGATTTTCTGTACGATGAGGAATCCATTTTTCTAAATATTTTCTTTAAATAAAGCCTACGGCCGAAGAAGATTTTAAGTATTATATTTTCTATTTAACTCGTTTGTGCTTCTTTTAAATAAACCTAAAGATACTGAAGAAATAACTTTATAGTCTTTCTCAAGCCACATGTTTAGATTGTTCTGAAAATCTTCATTAAATAATATGTTTGACAAGTTTCTAATAATAAGATAGGAAGCATAAGAATGAGGGAATGTTGGGTCATTTTTTGCCTGGAATAGAAATTTGCCCAAGATAGTATGATCTTTACTATAAATAAGTTCTATTAATTTTGCGCGATATTCTAAATCGTTAGGTTTTAAATTAGGAAAATGAACATAGTCAAATAAATGTTGCGTTTCATGTTTTAAAAAGGATATTTGAAACTCTTCTCCCTGTATATTCTTATAACGTTTTGAATTGCAGTATAGTTCAGCATCTTTTGCCCATCCCCCGGCTGTTTTTTTCTCACAAGTAGCAAAACTTATCCAACTTTCCAGTAAAAAGTCGGACATCATATGCACTGTAACAGTTTGAAATGTGGATGGTAATTCAACATCAAAATGTAGGGTTTCCATACTTTTCCAAATATAAGGCCCTCTATAAGGGGGGCTAACCCCGCCCAAGAAATAAAACCCTTTTTCCATAAAAGCATCCATTAATATTTTTTCGATTGCCTCAATATTTAGAGTATTACTAACCTGCAACAAATTAGCCAACTCTTCCTTAAGAATGAGCTCGGCATTACCATTTGATTTTGGACTTATTAATACGCTTCGAAAATAATTATGATAAATTAAAATGACTCTATTAACCCATTCGTCCTCCGTAGGAATTTTCTCTTTATAGTCAGTCGTGAAAAATCTATTAATAAAATCTTTTTCTATTTTAATAATTTCGTTAGTTTTGGGACTAATAGAGCTAAGATACTTCATGGCCGATTTTATATCTCCTTGTAGACATAATGAATAAAATCTCTCCATTTATACACCTCTTTTTATTAGACTAACCTATACTTTAAGTACATTTTGTCATACTCCGCCCTTTATATTAACATAAATATCCATTTGTTATAAAAATCGAAAATGGCAATATCTAATGAAAAACGTACTACATTAGGGCTAGGATGCGTATGTGGATGTACGTTAGTAGGACGAAAAAGAAACCGGCTCTGTAATCGGAGAAGAATTACACTTACATAGTAACGGTATAGATTTCAGCCGTATATTCGAAAAACATATTCCGACAGAAACTTCTATCGCTAAGAGTCAAATACTATTACGTGATTATTCGATAGATGAAATTCCGATAATTTTGCTAGGGCATACAGAAGAAGTCTGCTATCGATTAAGGATGCAAAAGAAACTTGCTAGAACCATCCATCTTTCAATTGGTAGTAGTAAGGGTTACGATGGGGGATTTCGAAAGACACATACGTTTAATCGACCGACCAATTTAACGGTGGATATCTATCATGTTTGTACATATTATTTACACACTCTATACACGGGCGAGCCAATTCGAACAGTTAGTATTTCATTAACGAATTTAGTAGCCGAAGGAGAAGAGCAGATTTCGTTGTTTGATAATGTAATACAACGAGAAAAAGAAATGAGATTAACTCGGGTTATGGACGAAATCAGAACACGATTCAGTAAGAATAGCATATTATGGGGCGTTTCCTATACGAAAAATGCAACCGCAAGATATAGAAATACATTATTAGGGGGACATAAGTCATGAATAACGCAAACAACGCAAAGATGCCGAAGGGAAGAGGAATGGTGAAATGGCAGCCATTCGCATCTATGCCGGAACAATTCGCCGGTATCAGATCTATCATTAAGGAGAATGCGAAAGTGCCACGCCCTATCGTGACGCAAGACAAAAAGGAACGAATTGAAAGCCGTCTACTAACTTCGTTACTAACCGAAGAGGAGATACTAATTACATACTACGAGGATGGTTACATACTTTCGGGTTATATGACTGTTGTCGATATCGATCCTTTAAAAAAGAGCGTTATATGTACGGACGCTTTTCATTATAAGAATACGTTTAAATTTATCGACATTATTAACGCTGAGTAGGCGGTATGTAACTATATTAAACGAAACTTCACATGTCCTTTACACTACGTTAATATCTAACTGTTGAAATTTTACATGAGGTAACAAACTAACGTAAAAGGGGCCTTGCTAATGGGACAGGTACAGTCGAACTTATACGAAATATAAATGGTCAGGCGGTCAGGAGTTAATGTGGTATAACGTAGAGGTAAAGCGAGGGAAGCATGTGTGCGAATTTGAAATCTACAGGACAAGCGACACCATTTCGGTGTTTTACGTAGATCAATCCGGCAGAATTTATTTTTAGTTAAAATTATTCTATTTAAATCTAATATTCCCTGTTAAGTCATTAATTTTTTTACAACAAAATACAAAACTGCAAGAGCCATTGCGGTAATAGCAAAATATAAGATATGAGTAAGTGGTGAAAAAAGGAACCTATGTAGGTTCCTTTTTGTTATTTGTCACAAGCTAATCCGTCACCATCTCTATCTAACTTAGAGGAATAAGCAGGGTGATCTCTTGTGATATTTGAGAATCCAGCTGCTTTGGCCTCTTTACAGCTTTTAAAATTGTAGTTTCCTTGAGGGAGATTATTGTTTGGTTGTTGCTGTACACTTTGTTTTTGTTGAGCTTGCTGCTTTTGTAATTCTTCTTGTTTCTTTTGCTCTTCTTGCTGCTTTTGTAATTCTTCTTGTTTCTTTTGCTCTTCTTGTTGCTTCTGTAATTCTTCTTGTTTCTTTTGCTCTTCTTGTTGTTTTTGTAATTCTTCTTGTTTACGCTGCTCGTTAAGCTTCTGTTGTTCGTTATCTCTTTTATTAGCATCTGTATCTACAACTTTTGTTGTTGAGGCTGCTTTATTTTCATTTTTATTATCTACCATTCCGCTAATTCCAGCTGTGAGAATAAATAAATATATAATACATGCTATAACTATTTTCCATTTTGTATTAGAACGGAAACCAAGAATTTTCCTGTACCATTTACGACGTACCTTATGTATTTCAATAGATGTATTATTTTCGATAAAGCGCTCGATGTCTTTTCCTTGTTCCGTTGGGATAAAACGAAATGGTGTTCCTAATCCATTAAACTCGAATACGGATTTAATAGCAAAGTGATCTACTAGAACAGTGGAATAATCAATAAAGTAGTATTTAGCAATGCTGACAACATCATTTACAACTTTATTGTACTTGAATAATTGAATATGGTCAGTTGCTACAGCAGCATAACCAGTTTGCATACTTTCTAAGTTGGTAGAAACGATAATGGGTGTAATTCCATACTCTTTTTGATACTTTTTAGCAATTGCTTGTTTAGCAAGAGTAGATTCATTAGGCTTTTTCTTTTTCTTACTCATTATTTAGATCTCCTCTCAAATTTTACATAATAACCATTGTATATATTATCAAAATGTAAGATTAATGTATATTCCGAGTACAAGTATAACAGATTTACAAGGAATATATTATGAAAAGAATGTTTAATATATTCTGTTTGTAAGAAAATAAAAAGAGACGCCTATTCATCGTTTTCATCTACTAATGCTATTGACACTCCCACCTTTAAAGGGAGGCTGTCGCACTGTAGTGGGCTTTCACGTTCGGAACATCTGTAATGTTCAACTAATCAACCATTTTTCCAAATGTTTTCGTGGAGTATTTGCCCTTTGGTTTTGGTGCAAGAAATCTCTAAAACTTTGACATACTGATACTATCAATCTTAAAACAGCACCCTCTATATTGAGCGGTGTTGAAGCCATGCATATGATAAAAAAGGGACAGATTGATTTACGGAATCAGTCTGCCCAAAATCAGAAAGAGTTCATACACCAAGTGTTTGGACTTATAGCATAAAATACGATTTCACTAGGAATCTACTATTATTCGCGTTCTTCTTCATATATTTGCACCAGAACCGAATTATTGAATGAAAATAGAGTTGTTCCGTAATCGGACCAGATTATGTAATTAGAATATGATTAATAGAGAAGCAGGATGTTTTATAATAGTGTAGAATGTTCTTCAGAGTAAGCTCTGTAAGGTGATTAACGAAATGGTAATACATATGTTTACATTTACAATTAAATTTTTCAATAAGTTTAATATTTTACTACAGAATGCTTATCTTGAATCTTCGAGAAAGGAATGCCTATATATGTCTAAAATGGTTAATATGCTTTCTATATTATGGCTCCTCAAAACGAGAAGCCAAATGACTGCTAAGGAGTTAGCAGAGGAATTAGAAATCAGTATCCGTACGGTGTACCGCTATATTGATGCTCTGTGTGCAAGTGGAGTACCAATTATTTCAGATGCAGGACATAATGGTGGGTACAGGTTACTGAATGAGTTTAAGAAGGCACCTTTGATTTTTAATCTGGATGAGCAGAAAGCGCTTATTCATGCTGCAAAATTTGCAATAGATGCAGGGTATCCCTTTAGTGAAGCGTTAGATGAAGCAATTTCTAAATTGAAAATGTATACAAACGAGGAACAATTGAATCATATTAATCGTCATTTAAGAGGGTTTGAAGTTATCCATCCTACTGTCGAACCGCCTTTGAAATCTATTCTTCAAGAGTTAGAAATTTCTGTTGCCGAAAGTTATAGGTTATTTATTATTTATCATAAAGGTGGGGAAATCGAACCACAATCACGCCATATTGATCCTTATGGTCTTGTTTATTGGAAAGGTAAGTGGTACACAGTGGCTTATTGCCATCTGCGTAAAGAAATTCGAAGTTTTCGAATCAATCGTATTCAATCATTATCCAGAACAGGTGAAAAATTTGACCGACCCTTGGGATTTTCAGCACGTTCTTTCTTTCTAAAAGACCTTTTACCTGATTCAAACCAACTTGAAAAACTCATTTCTGTCCGTATCAAAGGCAAGACACATGCGCTTGATGATTTATGTCAGCATAGGTTATTTAGTCATGCTTTACAAGAAGTAAGTTATCAACTTTAGAGCCGAAATTAGCACAATTACGTAAGACTATAGATTATAAACTAACATTAAATCGTGTAGTTGGAGTTGCGTTTAATAATATTAGTG
>NZ_CM000745.1:5064455-5065923 GCF_000161455.1 Bacillus pseudomycoides DSM 12442 | reverse complement strand
AACGCTTTCTATGAATTATGGGTATAAATTCATCTTAGGTTGATAGTAATTGTATAGTGACCCCTATTATAAAAATAAGGTAATTGATTCGACTGAGCTTATTCATTAATAGTATCTTATCCTAAGTTCAGCTTACGTTCTTCAAAAATTTGTTTTGCCACAAAGATTGCATTAAGGACTCGTGGAAAGCCCGTGTAAGGGATGCAGTGCATGATTGCTTCTATTATCTCATCTGGTGAGAGACCAACATTAAGTGCCGCGTTAATGTGGACATTAAGTTGTGGTTCACAGCCACCCTGTGTAGTTAGTGATGCGATTGTAACCAATTGACGTTGTTTGAGGTTTAATCCTTCTCTAGGATAGATGTCACCAAAAGCAAATTCAACAACATATTTACCGAGATCAGGAGCAATATCTTTTAGTGAATCTATAACACGTTGCCCACCTTCTCCATCTACTTCCATTAGTTTTTTCCAGCCACGCTGATAACGTTCATTACTCATTGCATTTGCCTCCTAAGAATTTATCAATTTAAATTTTTAATCATTTAGTACATCTATGTTGCATAGTATCAATTGATTAAAAAGTAACTCTTGATTAAACGTTACACCTTAGAGTGCACTCTAAAGCAACCCCTTTTCTTTGTGTTATAATGAATTTTATGGAAAAGATATTTACTATTAAACAAATCTCAAAAATAACAGGACTTACTGTGCACACTTTACGTTACTACGAAAAAATTGGGTTACTTAATGAGGTGAGCCGAGATATCAATGGTTATCGTCAATATTCAGAAGCTGATATTTCTTGGATCAATTTCTTAATCCGTTTAAGAGTAACAGGAATGTCAGTCACAGATATGAAACTTTTTTCTGATTTACGAAGTCAAGGTGAACCTACAATAAGATCTAGACGAGAATTGTTAGAAATACATCAAAACAAAGTCCTTAAAGAAATTAAAGAGTTGAAGGATAATCTGGTGAAAATTGAAGAAAAGATTGATTACTATAAAGGGATGGAAGAATACAGGAAATAACCATTTTACATTATCATTTATGTCAAAATTTTAGGGAAGTATCTACTGAAAAAACGCCATTCTTTCGAAAGAATGGCGTTTTTTTGTTTTAGGGGTATTAATTTTTCCTTAGCTTGATGGGCATGTATGGTGACCCCTAATATAGAAATAAATAGTATAAGTTAAAAAGACTAGGATTTATTTTCCTAGTCTTTTTAACTTAGTAGCGTCTCTTTTTATTTGGGGTTCGACCGAGATACGTGTAAAAATAGGTCATAGGCTTACTTTTATTTCCAAGATTGATTTATTGAGCTTATTAATATCGTTTCGTTTATTTTTATTAAGTAATTTGTCTATTAGGGCTGTTTTACTTAATTTAATTTTTAAAGAAAAAGTGATTGACACTAAAAATAAATTTATGATATTATTAAATATTTGATAAAAAATAACATG
>NZ_CM000745.1:5063977-5064355 GCF_000161455.1 Bacillus pseudomycoides DSM 12442 | reverse complement strand
CGCCGGCTTAGCTCAATTGGTAGAGCAACTGACTTGTAATCAGTAGGTTGGGGGTTCAAGTCCTCTAGCCGGCACCAGTTTTTCTTGTACGAGCCATTAGCTCAGTTGGTAGAGCATCTGACTTTTAATCAGAGGGTCGAAGGTTCGAGTCCTTCATGGCTCACCATTTATAATAATTCGCGGGTGTGGCGGAATTGGCAGACGCACCAGACTTAGGATCTGGCGCCTTTGGCGTGGGGGTTCGACTCCCTTCACCCGCACTTTATAAGCGAAACCAATTTCATACCGAGCGGAAGTAGTTCAGTGGTAGAATACAACCTTGCCAAGGTTGGGGTCGCGGGTTCGAATCCCGTCTTCCGCTCCAATTTACAATATGAT
>NZ_CM000745.1:5055981-5063877 GCF_000161455.1 Bacillus pseudomycoides DSM 12442 | reverse complement strand
CCAGTTTGGCACCCTATATAATAGAAGGAAAACTGATACAACGCGTTAATAATAGTGTGTATTTAGATAGTAATGCCGTAACAAAACCGGTAACTCTCACAAGTAACGAGTATAAATCCATAACAAAAATTGTAGAAGAAACAAACAGTTCCATCGAAGAATTTATTAAAGAAGCAATTCGAGATAGAATTAATCTGCACTTACTTAATCAAAAATAAAAAGGTTCCATTTGAACAATTTTTCCTTTTTCTATGCTGATCACACATCTTTTTCTAGAGTCCTACTATCAGTATGTCCAAGTTTAGGAGATTTACTTGCAAAAGTTTTAGAGTTTTTGTACCAAAGCAGGTTTTCAGTATTCATAGAACTACTCCCAATTATAGAAGTGGGAGTAGTTCAAATACTGCATATGGATTCTATTCCTTATATTCAGACTGAATTTCTGACTTTGTTGGATTTTGTATGTTTTTTTCATCGGATGTCGGTTTCCACCAATTACCAGTTATGAATAACATGGTCAATAAATTATAACTGTCACTAAAATAGCTTTCTTTTTTATTCTTCATCCAATCCCATCCGTTATTAACCCACGCTTGATTATTACTGTTAGTTGTACCGGCAGCAATAAATGGTGAAACGAACACAGCTGTTGGATAATCACCAATGTTTGTTCCATTTAGTTCATAACCGTCCACAATTTTAGATGGGTTACCTTTTGTTTTATTTTTAATCCACGTAGCGACCTTATCAGAAATCACCTTACTTCTCTTTTCTCCATACATTGCATAATCCATAACAATTCGGAGTGGTACACGACTCGCATTATAGTAGTATGCATCGGTATGTTTTGATTCATCTAAAAAGTCTTTAGGCGCAGGCTGTGGTGGATTTTTCACAACAAAATCAGAAATCAATCCTGTAGTTGGCGAGTATTTATTTGTAAACTGTGAATAAGTATTGTAGAGATTATCAATAACATTAAGCCAAGTTTTATCTCCTGTAAATTCGTAGAAAGCTCTTAAATGAGACATCATCCAATCGGAGGGTCTAGTATCAAATGTACTCTTTGAACCCCAATCACCTAAATTCAAACTATTATTTTGGGTCACATTACTAGCCTTAATACCTTTTGTAATCATATTTTGAGCTTCTTTCAAATAGTTGATTGTGCCATTTGACCCCCATTGCTTATGAGCAAGAAGAAGTGAGTAAGCAATGTCTAAATCCCCATCTGTCGCAGAATCAAAATGCCCTTGAGCTTTTTTACTATCGGCTACAACCCAACCCATTAAATTGGGATTTTCGGAACTTTTAAAAGCTCTCGCTGTTTTAAATAAGCCATTATAAATAGTTTGGGCGTTTGAATCATAACCTGCCATTAAAACCGTGATTATCATACCATAACCCTGTCCTTCTGAAGTTCCTAACGGTTTAAAGCCGTCTGCATTTCCTGTAATCTCTCCTTTGACGTAGTAACCACCTGGAAGTGAAGAAAGATCATTCTTTAGATACTTATTTTTCCAATTATTATAATAATTTTTAACTGAAGTATTCAAACTTTCTTGCGAAACATGATTCGGTTTAATAATACCAGAGTAGTTTACTTGCTGTGGAAAGGGTTTCATCTCTTTAGCAACAGCTGCTACTTGAAGAGTGTTTGATGTAGTAGAAGGATTTATTATGTCTCCAGTATTTCTTAATGAAGTGTTGTCTAAAACCTCTGCAGCAGTACAATTAGTATAACTTGCTAAACCTATACCAAATGCGGATATAAAAGTGAATATCTTTCTTTTTCGGCTCATTTTTCGGCTCCTTTAAAAAATTAATTTTCGTAAAGTACAGAAACAATCCTATAATGCTATGAAATTTACTTTACTAATACATCAACTTTGATGTACTTTTCATCTTTGCTCAATTCCATTTTACAAATGATATATATAAGTTGTATTTCTAGGTAGTTTTCGTACAGAGCGGATACAATTACTCCTGATTTAGTAGTTTATATAAGAAAGTAAAATCACCATATTTATGTGTCTTAGCAGATACAATTGAGTTGAAATTTTAGATAAAATGGGATGTGATTTTATATAGCTCTCAAAATTTACTGTTGTTTGCTTTCCAAGATTTTTTGATACTATTTGTTACGGAAATTTTTCTTTGGGAGGAGAATCCGCATGTAAATTTGAGTCACTTACACCCAATGCCATTATTCATGCCACCACAACAGCCAATAATAAGCTAAAGGAACTTTTCAATATAATCACCTCTTAAAATGTATTTATATAGAAAATGTACCGTTTTTTGGTGATTATTGAAATAGTCTTTAATATTTTTCAAAAGATGTCTGATTTTATGTTTTTTACTATCTTTATAGGAATATGACTGACCGAGCATGCTCTATAAACAAAAAGGAAACACCTAAGCTACGGTTCTGCGTAGGTGTTTCCTTTTGCATAATGGTTTTTTATATTGGACTACTTAAATCTTGTTATATAGAAAAAAATGGGACAGATTGATTTACAGAATCAGTCTGTCCAAAACCAGAAAAAGTTCATCCACCAAGTATTTGGACTTATAGTATAAAATACGATTCCACTAGAAATCTACTATTATCCATGTTCTTCTTCATATATTTGCATCAGAACCCTAAATCTAAATTTTATGATTATTATCATGTTCTCGTATAACTGATAAACTAGCATTTCCCAAAATTTGAATTCCAATTATCAATATTAACATTATTAACATTATACAGGCAAATAGCCAAAAAGTAATTTGAGCAGGGTACTTATCCATACTCTGTCCTATAATAATTGGAATTAATGAGCCACCAAGACCGTTGGTAGCTAATAATATACTGGTTGTCTTTTCTGTTTGTCCAGGAAAATATAGGTTTGTGATAATTAAGGCAATCGCAAACATTGCTGCCATAAATAACCCCAGAAAGAAGCATAGAAAGAAACCCAACCAAACATTTCCACTAATGGCTAGCAATATAAGTACAACTAGGCCTCCAATATTAATTAAAAGTAAAAACGTGTTATAGGTAAGCTTTTCAGAGATAACACCTGTTAACGCACGTCCTATTACCATTGCCATCCAGTAAACAGTTACAGTCAGTGTTGCAAGAGAATTAGGGACTTCCCACTCTTCCATGAAAATTGAAGGCAAAAAATGAACAATAGATACTTCGCTTCCACCATAACAGAAGAAATATATCGCAGAAAATGTAATGATTAAAAACGTCTTTTTAGTATAAGAACCAGTTGTTTTATTAACAGATGTATTAGTATTGGTATTCTTTATAAGAAATTCATCGACTTCGCCAAAAGACAATACCTTCCATCCGAGCATAACTAAAAATGAGCTCAATCCTAATATCAAAAATGCATATTCCCAAATACCCTTACCTATAAGTACGCTGGAGAAAAGTGGCATGAATAGTGCACCTAATCCAAACGCAACTTCTAGTTTACTCATTGCTGTGGCTTGTTTTTCTTGAAATGTAACTAAAATGATTGTGCCAATACAAGATTCCGCTAATCCAGCTCCATATCCTGCTAATCCGACTAATGGAAAAAGAAAATACCAATTTGGTAGAAAAAATGTAAAAAGCTCAAGACTAATCATAATTAAACCCAGGAGAACTACATTTTTACGTCCTAGTTTTCTAACTAGAATAGGCATGCTAAGTACACCAAGTAAAAAACCAACAAATTGACCAAAGATGAGTAAACCACCATTACTATAATTTTGCTTATAGTGAATTAGAATTTCAGGTAGCATTGCACCAATGATAACTAAGGTAAAAGCGATTAACATGTACGAAAAGAAGCTTATCCAAAGTAAACGTTTTAGCAACTATTTCTCCTCCTTATTAATAATATATTTATTGTTTAAATCAATTGCATATAATAAACCTCTAATATCTAGATATTACCAATATTATTATATAGAAAAAATTAAAATTTCAAAATTTAAATTTTTAATGTTAACAATTTTTAATTATACTACCTTTTTTTATGATTTTTTAAAAAATTTTGTATTTTTTATTTTCTCAACATAATTTACCTTAATTTAACTTGTAGTACGGATATTTCACATTATATTATGAGACTGTTATTTAATAACAATTTTCAAATTGTGGTGCATAGTAAATACAGTCATAATCCATTATTAGTTAGGTTGGGCCCCCTAACACATAAATTTTAACATTACTAAAATAATAGGAGTGTTGTAAAAATGAATGGTAAAGTTAAAAGTTTAACAAACCCTGACAGTCTGTATTACAAAGTAGACAATGTCGTTATGGAGAGAGGGGAAGGTATCTACCTTTACGATCAGGATGGAAATAAATATTTTGACTGCGCATCAGCTACATTTAATTTGAATTTAGGATACAGCAATAAAGAAGTGATTGATGTAGTAAAAAATCAAATGGATAATCTGATTCATGTTACTTCATCTTATCAAACAGACCCTGTAAATAAATTAGCAGAGAAACTTGTTGAAATTGCTCCTAGCAATCTCACAAGGGCACACCCAAAAGTTAGCAGTGGCTCAGCGGCGAATGAAGGCGCTATTAAAATGGCACAATACAATACTGGGAAACGTGATGTTATTTCTTTATTCCGCAGCCATTTGGGACAAACATATATGATGTCAGCCCTTTCAGGAAATGCTTTTCGAAGAGAACCATTCCCACCTCAATTTTCCTTTGGATTGCAAGTCCCAGATCCTTATTGCCTGCGTTGTTTTTACAATCAAAAATCTGATTCTTGTGGAATGTTGTGTGTCGAGAGAATTAATGATTTTATTGAATATGCAAGTACAGGGAATGTTGCAGCTATTATGGTTGAGCCGATATCAGGAAATGGAGGAAATATTGTTCCACCTAAGGGATATTTCAAATCGTTGAAAAAATTATGTGAAGAACACGATATTGCATTAATTTTTGATGAGATACAAACGGGATTTGGTAGAACAGGTAAAATGTTTGCTGCTGATTACTTTGATGTACAACCTAATATGATGACAGTAGCTAAAGGTTTAGGTGGAACTGGATTCCAAGTTGCAGCTATCCTTACTGAAGAGAAGTATGTGGGTATGCCTGGTCACCATCATTCTTTTACTTATGGATCGAATGTAATGGCATCTGCAGCAGCATGTACCACAATTGATATATTACAAAGACCTGGATTTTTGGAAAATGTGACTGTGGTTGGAAATTATATTATGGAACGTTTAGAAAAAATGAAAGAAAGATTTAAGTTTATTGGAGATGTAAGAGGTGTAGGTTTAATGATTGGGGTTGAAATAGTAAAAGATAATAATGAACCTGATGTTGAACTTACAAATCATATTGCAAAACGTGCTATGGATCATGGCATAATTATCAGAACATCTAGATATGGCTACGGGAATGTGTTTAAAATTCGTCCACCTCTTACTATTACTCTAAGTGAGGCAGAAGAACTGTGTTATAAATTAACTCATCTATTGGAGGAAATCAAGTGAAAACCTATATTATTGAGTTAGGAAAATACGTATATAATAAGGTGAAAAATCAAAAGGGAACTTTGAAAAACCGTATAGTTAATGGATACTCTCCAGGTGGAGATGCACAGTTTAATATTGATACTGCAGCAGAAAATGCGGTCCTTGATTATATATCAGATAAGAAAGAACCTGTTGCATTCTATACTGAAGATGGTGGTCTTAAGATTTTTGGAAAAAATCCACAATATATTTTAATTGTAGATCCGATTGATGGTACTCGTCCTGCAGCTGCAGGACTTGAAATGTCTTGTATTTCTATTGCTCTAGCAAAATACAAAGACAATTCTAAAATTAAAGATATTGAATATGCGTTTCTAATGGAACTTAAAACAGGTAATTACATGTATAGTGATATTTTTTCAAATTCTATAGAATTTGAAGGCTATAATAGCCAATTACCAAACTTAAGCCAGGACAAAGACATTAAGAATATGTTTTGGAGTTTTGAGTTTAATGGTCATCCTACTAACTTAATGATTGAATCTTATGGACATCTGATCGATGAGTCAGCAAATAATGGTGGCGTATTTATATTTAATAGTGCATCTTATTCTATTTCACGAATTATTACAGGTCAAATGGATGCATATGTAGATATCGGGAATAGACTTCTAAAAGATTATCCAGATTTGTTACCAGATTTTCAAAGAGTAGGAAATGGTCAAGTCTTACACCTCTTTCCATATGATATAGCTGCCAGTGTGTTTCTAGCGAAAAAAGCAGGAGTTATTATTACTGACGCATATGGTAATTCTTTAGATGAAACTCTTTTAACAGATCTCAGTTATATTAACCAGCAGTCATGTATAGCAGCTTCTACCAAAGAATTACACCAAAATTTATTGGAACAAATTAATTGGAAACGGAGCGAGGAAAAGTATGAAGGCATTGGTATGGACTGAAAATAAAACATTAGAATATAAAGAAGTGGAAGAACCTCAAATACAAAAAAATAATGACGTAAAAGTCAGGATTTATGGTACTGGGATTTGCGGGACCGATTTGAATGTACTAAAAGGGAAGATGTATGCTGCTCCAAATATGGTTATGGGACATGAATCGGTTGGAGTCGTAGTGGAAATAGGGGAAGAGGTTAGAAATGTAACGGTAGGAGATCGTGTCGTAATTGATCCTACTCAGTTTTGTGGGAAATGTTATTACTGTAGAAAAGGTTTAACATGCTATTGCGAAGAGTTCGATGAATGGCAGCTAGGAATCGGTTCTCATGGGACTTTTGGAGAATATTATGTTGGAGAAGATAGATTTATTTACAAATTACCTGAATCAATGGAATGGGAGAGAGCTACATTAATTGAACCTCTTTCATGTGTCCTTAGCGTTATAGAAAAAGCTAATATAAAACCAGATGACTCCGTTCTAGTTTTAGGGTCTGGACCGATTGGACTGTTAGTTCAGATGATTACTCGAAAACTTTCTAGAATTACAGTTGCCACAGAAATTGGTCCCTTTAGAACAGAAGCTGCACGAAAAATAACCAAATATGTATATCATCCGCAAAAACTCACCTTAGAAGAAATCTACCGAATTAATCAAGGAAGAAAGTTCGATGTAATTTTTGATGCCATAGGTAATCAACTAGACTGGGCATATCCGCTTATTGAAAAAGGTGGAAGGCTTATTCCGATGGGGTTTGATGATACCTATGAGTTCAAAGTTAAACCGTTTGAATTACTATCAAAAGGAATTACAATTATTGGAACTGGAGAAGCACATCATATGATGGAAAAGGCTTTATCCTGCGCTATAGACCTTCCAGAATTATCGAATTTAATTACGGAAAAAGTAGCACTTGAAAATTTTGATACAGCTATTGGTAACTTAATGGGGTTTGATCCAACTACTAATGAAAGAAAAGATATTAATTCCATTAAAACAATTTTAGTCTCTGAACCTAATCGTATCTAAGAAATATTAACCAGCTATTTGTTTTATAAATTCAATGAAAATAATAATTTTCCTTCCCACTTTTATCTCATCATCAGGAGAATCTGGATGTCCAGAGAGTTTTATATATCGACCTTTTAAAGAGTATATCAATAGATTAAAATCATTGTTTTGACTACTGTACAAATTTTAGATGAGAATTTAGGTTCTGGTGCAAAAACTCTAAAACTTTTGCAAGTAATCTCCTAAACTTGGACATACTGATAGTATTACTCTAGAAAAGGTGTGTGATCGATATGGAAAAGGAAAATTTGTTCAAATGGAAGCATTATCAGCCGGAACTTATCTTATTAACAGTAAGGTGGTACCTACGGTACAATTTGAGCTTCCGTAACCTAATGGAAATGATGGAGGAACGAGGCTTATCCATAG
>NZ_CM000745.1:5055377-5055881 GCF_000161455.1 Bacillus pseudomycoides DSM 12442 | reverse complement strand
ACGTTCTTTTTGTTGTTGTCTGAGATGCGACCATTTCTTATTTGTTTGACGGATCTGTCCATTAACTTTTATATGATTTTTCATAGACACGCCCCCTATTACTATCAAAGCGAATATATAACTATCGTAGCACATCGACTTCAAAAGAGGGAAAGAATCCCTTGATGAAGATTTTTGTTTTATTTATTAATAATTATGGTACGTGAAATTATTTATATGCATCTTGAAAAAGCTCCTCTAAAAGGAGCCGATTATTTAACCAGATTCTTCTGTAATTCCTCTATTATAAGCTCTGCACCTGCTGGGCTTAGCGTAATCTTTCTTTCTGCTAAAGAAATATTTTTATCAGATACTTCTCCTGTTATTGCACAAGCACCATGCGCTTCATATTTTTTCAAGATGATCTTTTCACCTTCTACATAAATCTCTAATGGTGTCTTTTCTTCAATTTCCAGCGTGCGTCTTAACTCCATTGGTATAACGATACGTCCTAATGGATCTAAC
>NZ_CM000745.1:5052056-5055277 GCF_000161455.1 Bacillus pseudomycoides DSM 12442 | reverse complement strand
CTATTCCACTAACTGCTAACGGTAAAGTTGATCGTGAGGCCTTGCCTGTACCGGAGGAGAGGGAAATTGAAAGTGAATGTGTTGCACCCCGGAATGGTAAAGAAGAAACACTGGCTACCATTTGGAAGCAAGTATTAGGGATTAAAAAGGTGGGAATCCATGATAACTTCTTTGAAATTGGTGGAGACTCGATTCTCAGCATTCAGATTGTCTCTCGTGCGAAGCAAGCAGGTTTGCATTTGACACCAAAGCAAATGTTTGAACACCAAACGATTGCCGAGTTGGCGCAAGTAGTCAAAGAAGAACAGGGTGTACAAGCAGAGCAGGGAGTTGTAACTGGAGAACTGATCCTTACACCAATCCAGCAATGGTTTTTTGCACAAGATCATCCTAACCCACACCATTGGAATCAATCCATGTTTTTTAGAACAAAAGAGCGACTGGATATAGTATTACTGGAGAAAGCTATGCGTACCCTTCTAATCCATCATGATGCCTTGCGTTTAAGATATGAACGTTTACCGGATGGAGCTTGGAAACAGCGGAACGAAGGGATCGAAGAACAATCGACGCTGACCGTGATTTCATTAGACGAAGTGCCGCAAGCAGAATGGCATCAAGTAATTCAAACGGAGATTGACACTGCACAAGCAAGCTTACACTTACACGCAGGACCGCTAATGAGGATGGTGTATTTTGATGAAGGTGAGAAAAGAGCCGGCCGATTATTCTGGGTGATTCATCACTTAGCAGTGGATGGTGTTTCTTGGCGGATTTTACTGGAGGATCTACAAACGGCGTATAATCAAGCGAGCCAGGATCAGAAGATCCAATTATCTACGAAGAGTACATCCTTTAAAGCGTGGTCGGAGAAATTGCATCATTACGCTGAAGCTGGGATTGCGCAAGAAGTGCGTGATTATTGGGAGCAGCAGTTCGAACAAGAAGTGGCTATGCTACCAGTGGATGTCACCCTCGAAGATCCAGCAAACGCAGCAACTGAGGAGATTACCGTGGTGCTGGATGAGAAAGAGACCCGTGCGTTATTGCAAGAGATTTCAAGCACCCATCGTGTCCAAATCAATGAAGTACTATTGGCAGCATTGGTACAGGCTACGGCAGCATGGACAGGTCATTCGACGCTGACCGTGGATCTGGAGGGTCATGGTCGAGAAGAGATTATTGAAGACATTGACCTATCGAGAACTGTAGGATGGTTTACAAGTATTTATCCTGTTCACTTAAATACTACAGGTGCCAAAACGCCAATTGCATCATTAAAAGCAGTCAAAGAACAAGTGCGCCAAATTCCTAATAAGGGCGTTGACTATGGGATTTTGCGGTACTTGAATCCAGCGATGCGTGAGCGATTGGAGTCTCAGCCTACACCATCCATTAGTTTTAACTATCTTGGACAATTTGACCAAATGTTCTCTGACGATGCGATGGTTGTTCCGGAGACCGGGTTTACGCGCTTAGACCATGCTCCTGGTTCCAAGCGATCACATTTAATCGATGTAATCGGAATTGTAACCGATGGAAAACTTCAGTTCACTTGGGTGTACAATGTTGGACAGTTTGCGAAGTCAACCATTCAAAGTGTTGCAGAGAATATGCTCCATCAACTGAGTAGATTGATTTACTCTTCGGATGGAGAATCTGCGCTGACCATTTCGGATTTTGCGATGGCAAATCTCACCCAAGCAGATTTGACCAAAGTACTATCTAAGATGACTCGTGGAAAGAATCATCCCATTACCGACCTGTATCCGCTATCGCCTTTACAGGAAGGCATGCTCTTTCATACACTGCATGATCAAGAGAATGAACATGTAGCGCCTTATGTGGTGCAATTGAGTTTCCTGGTTAGAGGGAAATTGGATATCCTTACTTTCGAGCAGGCGTGGAAATCGGTGATTCAGCGGCATGAAATTTTTCGTTCAGCATTTGTGTGGGATGAAATTGAAGAGCCCTTACAAGTGGTGTATGATCATATCCCATTTAAGCTGAATGAAGTGGATTGGCGTGCGCTGTCTGTAGAAGAAAAAGAGGAGAAACGAAAAGCCTTTTTGGCATCGAATCGAAAACAAGCTTTTCTTTTTGATGAGGCGCCATTGATGCGGGTGACTGTCATTCAAGAAGCGGAGGAAGAATATCGGGTTGTTTGGACGCATCACCATATTTTGTTGGATGGATGGAGCTTGCCACTGGTCTTTAACGAATTGCTTACAGTGTATCAGAAGAGGATGAACGGAGAGGCTGTGAATTTACCAAAGTCATCGCCATACAAGAAATATATTAAATGGCTGAAAGAGCAGGAGCAGGAGCAGGCGGAACAATTTTGGAGAGAGAAACTTAGAGGTTTTACAGCACCAACCCTGCTTGGCTTAGAGAGTAAAGAGCAAGAAAAAGGCTATACAGAGAAGGGTGTTTGTTTGTCAAAAGAGCAGACCCAAGCGTTACAAAGCTGGGCGAAGCGTAATAAGCTCACTTTGAGTACGGTGATCCAAGGTGCGTGGGCATATCTTATGAGCCGATACAGTGGCGAGAACGACATTGTCTTTGGTGTAACAAGCTCGGGACGCCCTACGGAGATTGTTGATGTCGAGCACATCGTAGGTCCTTTTATTACCACATCACCGACGCGAATCCAATTGACAGATGATCTGAAAGTAAGGGATTGGTTACAGAAGATACAAGAGGAAGAGATAGAAAGAAGACAATATGAATACGCTTCTTTGACAGAGATTCAAGGATGGAGTGAAGTTCCAAGAGGGACACCGCTGTTCCATAGCTTGTATGTGTTTGAAAACTACCCGGTGAAAGAGGAGTCTTCAGGAAATCTAGAAATTGGTGATTTGGAAGGAGTAGAGCAAACCCACTATCCATTAGGATTGACTGTTGTTCCAGGAAGTCAGTTATCGTTAAAGCTGATGTATGATCGTAGCAAGTTTAATGGATTAACTATTGAACGGATGCTGGGTCATTTACGCCAGGTGTTAAAGCAAATGATCGAGAATGTTGATCAAACCCTGTCGGAGCTGGTGTATGTTACGAAGACAGAACAGAAGCAACTACTGGAAGAATGGAATGACACCGCAATGGAAATGTCCCAAGAGGGTCTTATTTGCGACAGATTTGAGGACAAAGTAGCACGACGTCCCGATGCGATTGCAGTGGTCGATCAAATGAGAGAGTGGACCTACGGTGAACTGGATACG
>NZ_CM000745.1:5046405-5051956 GCF_000161455.1 Bacillus pseudomycoides DSM 12442 | reverse complement strand
AAAAAGTAAAGCCGTTGTTGCTTTAAAATAAAGTTTGATCAAATTGATACTAATAACCTTGATAAACGATCATAGAAAAGAGCGTGTGTTGAAAAAAGATTGATCAAAACACGCTCTTAATATATTCAATTGAATTATTCTTTTATAAAAAAGTTTGATCATTTTCTACCTGTATTGCTCCACAATCGCGCCCGATTGTGGAAGATCTTAATTACTATGTTTTATTGAACAAACCTACCTCTTTACTTTACAAAAAGTGAGCGTTTACCTTTTTGTAAGAACATCTGTTTGTGGAGGGGAGTTAGCGGTTATAATGATGTCTGGGTAATAATAAGTAAGTTACCGTTGCTTATTAAAAAAACAAGGCCCGATTGGCCCTGCTTGTTATTTGACTATTACTTTTCCATCCATTCCTTTCTGGAAATGGTACCGACATATCAATTCATATGTACCGGGCTTTTTAGGTTTCACGGTAATGTTTTTTTCTTTTCCCGGCTGGACTTCGGCGTCAATTCTGAGCTTTTCCACTGTGAAGGTGTGCTCTTTCTTACCTTGGTTTTTCAATATCAACGTTGTCGTTCTTCCAATCGGGATAGTGATTACTTTCGGATTAAAGTAATCATCGTTCAACCCGACCTCAATCACTTTCACTGACTCAATAGGCTGTGTTACGACGCCGGATTCGGCAAATACACTGAGTGAGCCTGGAGTTGTCACAACCACAATCATCGTAAGCAAAACGACCAATCCAGTTAACCGCTTTTTTACAGACATTCGCAATCCTCCCTTTCCTAAGCACTATTGTTTTCCAATTCATAAAATATTATCACTATAAATGGGGTTCCAACGTGTTTCAAATAGTAACTCTTTTATCTGAAACAGTGACAAAGAAAAAAGATCGACTCTAATGACGATCTTCTGGAATCCATTCTTCTTCAATTAATCTGCACCATTAGTTTAAGTGTAATACTTCACATTCAAATAAATATTTTCATCATCCTCAAGTTGATCTTCAACAATCTGGTCCGATTGCGGAACAAGAAAAAATCCAGCACATCAACACAGGATTTTTGATCAAACTTTATTATAAACGATCAAACTTTTTTATAAATTATCAAACTTTGTTTTAAAGCCACACCGTATTTACATAATTATCGAACTCGGAAGTCAATGAATCTCTTTTTACAAATTTAGATAATGCGTAGTGTGGAGATAGATATCCCCTTTTAAGAATCCTGTGGAGATGTAAAATTTGTCAGCCTGTTCTGTGTCCGTGTAAAGTACCAAGACTTTATAATGCTTTCTCGCATCACAAATGATGGTATTTAACAGGAACTTTCCTAGCCCATTTCTCCGATTATCTTTAGCAATATAGAATCTTCTCAACCGGCCAATCTCTTGTCTTTTTGAGGATGGATCTATATTAAGCCCTCCAATACCAACTAACACATTTTTCTTGTTAAATACACCGTATAAGGATTCTCCGTGCTTATCAAAAGTGTTGATACCAGCCTTATAATCATTAACTAGCCTTTCAAGAAAACGAAAGCCATCTTTCTTGCTCTCTTGTACTAAATGAGTGAGATCATTATAAAACAGATCTTGTTGTATCTGTCTAACTTCAAAATCTTTCATATTTCTCCCCCTGATGATTAAGTCTATATACTATATTCTTGTTAAAAAAGAGGAATCCCTTTCTGTATATTCCATACATATCAAGTAGACATAACGCCCAAAAAGCGGAAGTTGTTTTACCTAAAAATACAGCCTTTACTATATATTTTTATTCATACCTTTAGAGGAGTTTTTTGCTACAGAATAGCCTGTCATTCCAGATATAAAGCTCGGTGGTAAACTCCAAAAAAAGAATCCCCATTTGTTTGTAATTACTGACAGAATGAGAAAAAAAACAGGAAGTCCTATCATGACCATGAGGGAAATTTTTTGATATTTGTTCAAAGGTTTACACTCCTTTCAAAATAAACAGCAAATCTCTCTTCATTTTGGAGATGGTATTGTATTTTATTGTTTTGCTAATCTACAATTTCGTATAATGCTATAAGTCCCCATAGACAAGAACATGATACTCAGTCCGATAAACGTAGTACCCGTCCCCATGTTGCCCTGTGAGAAGTTCTCGATTGCATATAACACCATGGTCAACATACTGATAAACAGAGTAACAATAGTAAAAGGATGTATCTTTACCATCTTTTCCATCTCCATTTCATAATCTTATGTATACATATTATACCAATGAAGTTGTAGGTTAGATACAGATTTTCCCTGTATGTCCTATACATGTTCGATTAACATAACGCAATATTATCAGCAGTAACCAAATCCCAGAAAACCATTCATACCAAAAGTTTTCCAGCTTTCCGTTCCCTTCTCTATATGCAGTATTTCATACATTCCTGTCACAACAGCATTTGGCAGTTCAAATCGTCCTCGCAACCTGCATGAAATCCTGCATATCTTTAGCGTATAAAAAATTCAGTTTCCGCTTCCTAAAACTGTCTTAGCGTATATTTTCGTTAAAATGTTGGTGGTACGAATAATTCACCTTTCTTAACAACAATATAGTTAAATATGGTAAAATAGTAATTGGATTGAAATACAATATACTTGGGGGGACAACCACATCACTATCAAGTTAAGACTGCATTAGGAAATTTTCAGGGGAGTTTTTTTGCTTTTTATAGGGGATCAGTGTAGATTATTTAAAAATTCGCATACGAAATAAACCCTAATTAATATAGGCATTACTACCATAATGGGTATTGTATGAAAAAAATATTTTATGAAAGCAAGTGAAGAAAAATGAATAATAAATTAATTCAACGTAAATGGGCATTAGTTGTAGCAATTTTGTTTACAATATCATCTATTATGCATCTAGCAGGAGGAGATATTAAGGTTGATCCTTATGGAATGGGAGAGTTATTGGCAGATTTTTTAATCCCCATATTATTTTATGTTTTGGCATTTAAAAAGAAGAAAGAAAAACAACTTCAAGATAATCTGAACTAGTAATTTATAGTCGCTAGTTTTTTTGGGGGAAGAATCATGTTTTTATTCTGTTGAAACTTTTTTATTAGACGATCGTTTAGAAATCGATAACAATAAAAGTGAATGTTCTATTAAACTATTTGTGAGCGGGAGAAAAAAATGGTTATTTTCAAATACACCGAGAGGTGTTAGAGGAAGTGCCATCATGTATAAAGTGGTTGAAGCCGTAAAAGAGAACAATTTAAGTTCCTATCATTATCTTCTATATTTATTTATTTGAAACGCTCCTAAATATCGATTTAAACAATAAGGCCTCACCATACATGCCCATCAACTTAAGAGTGTAAACAAACTGAACTTTCGTTCAGCCGGGTTAAAACATTCTTAAAATAGATGTATATTCTTAAAAATGCGCATACCAAATAAACCCTAACGGGTTTCACTTTTTTAATTATGCAATTTTCTTTTGTTTTCTCAATCCATTATACTCATAGACAACACCCATAATATCAAAGACAGTCTTCTTCTCATATCTGTGAGATTTTCGTCCATTCTTCTGTAGAAGATGGAACAGGCGGATTAAAATCTTTGTTATTTCTCGGGTGTTTTGCTGTATAGTTTGATAAAGAATGTATAGATGGTCTTGAATCATTCCAATGGCCTTATATTCGCTTAATTCTCTTTTCTTCTTTTGTAAAATTAATTGTCGCATCTTAAACATAGTAGAAGAACATAGAAAAATAGCGATGAGTTTTCCATAAATGTGGCATTCTAATCGCTCTCGTTTGACATTGTGCCAATCATGAATTTGAAATAAGGATTTCCAAGTTTTAAAGATAATTTCAATCTGCCAGCGGAGGGAATAAAAATCATGTATTTGTTCCATCGGAACCCATTCCAAAGGTGTATTGATAACATAAATGTTCATACCAGCTAATCGTTTGCTTTTCTCTGAGTATGTAATGCCCTTTTTACTTTCGGTATACACTTGTTTTTTCTTAGGTTCTCGAAGTTGTTTTTCAGTTAATCGATATATAATAACGCGTGTAAATAGTTTTTTATCCTTTCCAATATAAGCATCTGTTATTTCATGGACCTGTCCTGGTTTTAAGATATTCATAATGTGTTCTAAATCAACTTTGATGTACTGAGACTGTTTTTTTACTGTCCCATTTCGAAAGTATTCAGGAAACTCATTTTTGATATACACCATATTATTTAATTTCAGCCGCGATATATAATATACCCCACGTTGGTCCATTTGATCTAAATCGTCCAGTGAATAATAACCCAAATCTCGAATACAGAGGTCGCCAGGCCGTAATGTCGCTAAACATTCTGTTCCAAAGGTTTTATCATTATTCTTCCCTGGTTCAACTTGAAAATTTAAAAACTGCCCACTATGTAAATCATATTCTAATTGAATCTTTATACCTGCTGTTTGTGCACAACCACCCGAACCGGGATACACACTAGCTAAGTGTTTTGGTACTTGAAAATCGTTGCATCTAAAATACGAATTCGTTGAAAATGGGTTAGTGAAGAACTTGGAATCACTGAAGTTTCATAAACTTTATTTTTTAATAATGCAGAGAAAACATGTTTTAAAAAACAAACAGCTTTTTTATTGAACCGTTTATTTAGTCCTTCTGGACTAATAAGAGTTCCTGTAGCTGCATGTAGTTGACTACACAGTCTAACTAAAGAATCACTCGCTATCCGTTGACTCATCCAAACACAGATAGTGGCTAAGTCATGTCCTGAAAACTTACGCTTTCGTTGAACAAAATCTAACTCTCTAGCAAGCTCTTCTAAAAATGAAGGAGTAAAATATTGATATAATTCCTCAGCAAATAATTGGTGTTCATCTTGAATCGAAAGATTCATAAAAAATGCCATCCTTTCTGCATATTTCTACAAAAAGAATAGCGATTTTTTCGCTATATGGATACAAATTTATCTTAACTTGATGGTGATGTATGGTACCATCGTATAACCCAAAAAATATTGCTTTCACAAGGGTTTAGTAATTTTTTCACATATAACTTTCTCTTATTAAATATCAACTTCTAATGGTATAATATGTATAAAATATTGATAAATGGAGCCTTTTTAATGAAAAATTATAAAAAAGCTAGTAAATGGTTTTATTTTTCCTTCAATTTCGTAATGTTTATAGCCTCAATATTTGCATTCATTATTAGTATCATAGATTATAAAATCTGGCTCATTTCTTGTACATTTCTGTTACTCTCTATTAGCTGTTTAATTTCATGTTTTAAAGAAATTAAACTCAAAAAATCTGAGTGATTTTCAGTTAAAGTGGGAAATCCTCATGCTCATCAATTTAAGAAATTAATTGTTCCCAAAAACAATAAAAATAAACTTCGTTGTTATAAAAGCTACAAAAATTTTATTCTGGGGGCATTATAAAATTTTAAGTTGATGGGCATGGGGCGATACCCCATCGCTATCAAGCTAACAAAACTAAATTTCTTTAAAATGAAAAAATACGCTATTCTTTCTGTAGAATCATAGG
>NZ_CM000745.1:5035243-5046305 GCF_000161455.1 Bacillus pseudomycoides DSM 12442 | reverse complement strand
AAGGCACCGTACATTTCCCAAACTGAAAAATCAAAACAATAGGAATGGAACAATGTCCAAACATCTTCTTCCGAGAAGTCAAAGAGATTCTGATCGTTAAACAAGAGACGTACCACGTTTCGGTGTTCCACCATGACTCCTTTCGGCTGTCCAGTAGATCCCGAGGTATAGATGATATAAGCCAAATCATCTGGACCAGCTTCCGCTTCCAGATTCGCAGAATCTTCTTTCTCCCATTCCCGTTCCCAAAGCCCCAGTACCTGTCCGGAATAATGGGCTGGAATGTCTTCTGCATACTGGACGATCAGCTTCTCAGCTCCGCTATCTTCAAGCATATAGCGGATTCTCTCCTCCGGATAATTCGGGTCAATCGGAAGATAGGCTGCACCCGCCTTAAGAATTCCCAGAATACTTACGATCATTTCTAAGGATCGCTCAGTTAAGATTCCTACAATCTGATTCCGCTGTACTCCTTGCCTTCGAAGACTCCTTGCCACCTGATTGGCCATTCTATTTAATTTGGAATAGCTAACTTCCTGGTCACCAAAGACCAGAGCAGTACGAGAAGGCATCATAAGCACCTGTTCTTCAAAAAGTGCTGAGAGAGTCTTAGTTTTTGGATAAGTTCCGCCAGTAGAATTAAACTTTTCCAAAATTCTAGTTTTATCCTCAACAGAAAGCATATCTATTTCATCTACCTGTACCTCAGGTGAATGAACGACCGTATTTATCATCATTTTTAAATGTGAAAAAATGGCATATATTGTATCTTGTGTATACCTACGTTCATTAAAAATAATTTTTATTATTAAATCCTGGCCAGGTCCAATAAGGAGATTAAAGTCATAATTTGTCTGATCAAATGCGTCCACTTCCGTTAAAGTGAACCCGTATTTATCCATACCTTCTCTGCTTTGAATCGAATCATCAAATGGATAATTTTCAAAAACAACCATATGATTAACCAATTGATTTCCCGTTTCTTTACCGCATTGAATATCAGCAAGAGAAACGTAACTAAAAGGTTCGGACCTAAGAGCCTCTTCCTGCAGCTGCTTAACTAGCTGCAGGAAGCTCTGGCCGGCAATTTTTTTAACCCTCACCGGCACTGCATTAATAAATAAACCAACGATTTTCTCAACACTAGGTATTTCTGATGGCCTACCAGAAACAATTGATCCAAAAACAGCATCCGTAGTATTGTTATATCTTTGCAGAAGAACGCCCCAAATTGCTTGGATAACAACATTTAAAGTGACCTTGCACTGTCTGGCTAAATCATTTAGCTTCTTGGTAATATCGGTTCCGAGCCTAAAAACAAGCTCTTTCCTTTCATAACCTAGTAAAGCCTCAGAAGTGCTTCTGCTTGGAAGGTTTGCAATTTGATTGTAGCCTTTTAAATAGTTATCCCAATAAACCCGAGCTTCTTTCTGATCTTGCTTGTGTAACCATGAAATATACTTACTGAATTCAGCTGATTTTTCCAGATTTGGCTCTTCCCCGTTACGGATTTTCCCATATAAATCGAATAGTTCATTTAAAACAATTCCAAGAGACCACCCATCCATCAAAATATGGTGGAAGCTCCATATGAACGTATAATCTTCTCTACTAGTCTGAAAAGCAGCAAATCTCATCAGTAGATCTTTCGAGAGGTTAAAACCCTTCTTCTTATCTTGTGATTTATAGTATTCTATTATTGAAAACTGCTCTTCTGCAGGTTTAGAAGAAAGGTTTTGATAAGCAATTTTTATGCTCCTCTCTTTTAGAACAACCTGTTTAGGTTTACTAACCCCCTCATGAAGGAAGACGCTTCTGAAAATAGCATGTCTTTCAATTAACAAATTGAAGCATTTTTCAAACACAGGCAAATCTAAACTGCCTTTGAATTTAAAAGCCATCTGTTCAAAATAGGCATCACTATCACTGAGCAATGAATGAAAAAGCATACCTTCCTGCATTGGAGATAGACTATATATGTCATCAAATTTCTTCTCTTTCAAAGTATCCCTCCATCCCATAAAGCTAGTGTAACTTTCTCAAGACGAGAATTTAGATATTATCTATAAGCTGAGATATAGCATCTAACTCTTCAAATGTAAGTTCTTCATCAGAAAAATCACTAGGTGTTTTTTCTGCATCTGTCTTTCCGGCACAATGATTGATAACGGCTTTTAGCCATTCCTCATATTGCCTAATTACATTTTCAATAGTCTTATAATGAAATTTTTGAGAATCATAGCTTACTTGAACTGTTAATTGACCTGAAGTGATAAAACCATTGAAGTCCAGTCCGTTTGAAAAATGATTAATCGGGCTTACTTGAAAACCCATTGGCATCGTAGAATGCGTCTGGGTGCCTTCGGCTTCAAACCTTCCAAGATAATTAAAGCTTATCTCCGGTTTTCTCTTTCCTTGCCATTTGAACACCCTTTTATCAGAAAGGTATTGAAGTATCCCATATCCAGCCCCTTTATTTGGTATTTTCCGCAATGTTTCTTTTACTTCTTTAATAACACCGCCAAGATCACTTGAAGATACATCAAATACTACTGGAAACATACTTGTAAACCAACCAACCGTCCTACTTAGATCTGCTCCTTCTATGAGATCTTCGCGGCCATGTCCCTCCAGGTTGACTGCCATCCTATTTTCTCCTGTCCATTCCTGAACTGTTAGAGCAAGTGCCGCAAGAAGGAGGTCATTAATTTCAGTCTGGTAAGCCCGATGGGCTTCTGTCAGAAGCTGGTGTGTTTCTTTTTCGTCAAGGCTGAAATGCAGAGCTTCTATTTTACTGAAGCTTCCATCGTTTTCCCTGTCCTTCGGCAGGGGAGCCACTTTCATAGATTCGACACCTTCCCAGTACGGAATCTCTTTTTGTATAGCCCTGCCCCTTGCATACTCAGACAGCCCACTTGCCCAAGCACGGTAAGAGGTGGTCTTCGGTGGAAGAACTTCTCCTTTCTCATATAGACGATGGAAATCCTCCAGAAGAATCCTCCAGGATACTCCGTCCACCACAAGATGATGAATAATAATTAATAGATAACTTCCTACATCAGTCTCAAAAATCCCCAGTTTTATCAGCAGACCTTCTGCGAGATTAAGACTAGCTTGGAGATAGTTTGCTTCTTTCTCAATTAAAGGTTTTGCATCTGTTACTCCCCTAAAGTCAAATCGCTGAAGAGTAAAATCAATAGCTTCCGTCCCCCGACTGTACTGCTTCGAAGAAGAATAAACCATTCGGAGCGCATCATGATGCACGCAAAGTTTGCGGAAAGCTTCCATCACCGCTTCACAATTCCACTCTTCCTCTTGGAACAGCATCATAGATTGGTTAAAGTGTTCTGGTATAGGAAACTGCTGTTCAAAAAACCAATGCTGTATCGGAGTCAGAGGTACATCACCCTGAATTAGGCCTTGCTCTGCAGATGCGGCTGCAAACCGAATATATGGAACAAGCTCGTATACTGTTGGATTTTTAAACAAGTCTTTCATCTCGAATTTCAATCCATGCTCGTTCAGCCTAGCTGCAATTTGGATCGCTTTAATGGAGTCTCCTCCCAATTCAAAAAAGTTATCATGAATGCCAACTCGTTCTGTCCGGAGTACTTCCTCCCATACAGATGCTAAGAGCTTTTCCCTATCTGATAGAGGTGCCGAGTACTCTTCCCTGATTGGCACCGCACTTATCGGCTCGGGCAGTGCTTTTTTGTCAATTTTTCCGTTAGAAGTGAGTGGGAAGGATTCGACCTCAACAAAATATGAAGGAATCATATAGTCAGGCAAAGTTTCTTTTAAATGGTACCTGATTGCTGAAACAGTCCAGTCAGATTTCGTAATAAGGTAAGCACATAGATAAAATTGAGCCTTTTCATCTCTATTGACTACAACAGTTACATCAGCAACAGCACTGTGTGACAACAGCCTATTTTCAACCTCTCCTAATTCAATCCGGTGTCCCCTAATCTTCACCTGTTGATCAATCCTCCCCAGGTACTCAAGGTTTCCATCTGGCATCCAACGGACAAGATCCCCCGTCTTATAGATCTGATCGCCAGGCACGAAAGGATTCTCCACAAAACGCTCTTCTGTCAAGTCCGGTCGATTCAGATATCCGTGGGAGACTCCGTCTCCTCCAATAGATAGCTCTCCAGGAATCCCTTCCGGCTGAAGCTGACCGCTAGGACTTAAAACATAAGCCGATGTGTTACTGATTGGCTTCCCAATCGGCACCGTATGGAGGTTAATCATAGACTCCGTGACAGGGCAGGCCGTGGCAAACACTGTTGTTTCGGTTGGTCCGTATACGTGAATGAGCCTGTCTTCTCCCATTGCCCTCAATGCTTTTCGCACATGTTTGACTGACACCATTTCACCGCCAAACAGGAGCTTTCGCAGCCCTTTTAGACTTTCAAGATCCACATCCACAAGCGTGTTGAATAGCGCTGTTGTCATGAACGAAATTGTTACCTGTTCTTCTTGGATTAGACGTGAGAGCCGGAGGGCATCTCCAACCATTTCCTTCGGAACGAGCACCAACCGCGCTCCATGAAGAAGTGATGCATAAATATCAAAGGTAGAACCGTCAAATGCATAATTGGACAACTGAAGGAACCGGTCAGTTTCTTTCACTTCCAAATAGCCGTTGTTGATGATCGTCCGGATGACATTCCGATGGGTAGTCAGATTTCCTTTCGGTTTCCCAGTAGATCCTGAAGTATAGACAATATAAGCCAGGTCTTCTGGTCCGGAAGTCCTCCCTAGATTGGAAGAATCCCTTTCCTCTAAAGCTTCCTTAATTGTAAGAACCTTCCCTTCATAGGTGTCCGGAAGAACGCCTCCGTGAAGAATTACAAGTTCGGTTCCGCTGTCATCAATCATATATTGAATCCGTTCCGCCGGATAACCTGGATCGATTGGAAGGTAAGCAGCACCAGATTTAAGAATGCCCAGTATGCCTGCAATCATTTCAAACGAACGCTCCGTGAGAAGTCCAACTGTCTGCCCTCTCTTTACTCCCTGTTTTACTAGGCTATGTGCGATTTGGTTAGCCATTCCATTTAGCTCTTGATAGCTAAGCTTCCTGTCTTCGAATATCAGCGCCACATTATCTGGATTTTTCGCTACTTGCTTTTCAAAAAGCTCCTGCAGTGATTTATCCTTTGGATAATGTTTCATAATATCGTTCTTTAACAGCAGCTGTTTCTTTTCTTTTTCTGTTAACAGTTCCATATCATCCAATAGACAATCTGGATTACTAATGATTTGTTGCAAAATATGATTATAATGGTTAGCCATTTTTTTAATGGTTATTTCTTTAAAGAGACTAGATTTATACTCTACTGTAAACTGGAGTGTTTCCTTTTCCACAAATACCCAGGTCATATCAAACTTTGAAATAGACCAGTTCCATTTATAAGGATGTAAATGAAGTCCAGGTATTTCAACTTGGTTATCTATATTCTGCAAAGTAAACATAGTATCGAATAATGGATTTCTGTCCAGAGTTCTGGAAATATCCAACTGTTCAATGAGTTCTTCGATAGGCATATCTGCATTTTCAAAAGCATTCAATACTTCACGCTTAACTTGTGATAGAAATTCCTGAAAAGATTTATTCCCTGCTGATTTATTCCGAATTACTAATGAGTTGACGAACATACCAACAACCGGTTCTAATTCTGCATGCGGTCTCCCCGCTATTGGCGTCCCAATCAATATATCATCTTGGTTTGTATATTTTGAGAGTAAAACATGATAAGCAGCTAGTAGAATCATATACAATGTTGTGCCATCGTCATTTGAGAAGGCATCCTTTAGTTTTGCAAGCTCACCAGCAGACACTTCAAAGTTTAGTGTCTTCCCCTCAAAGTTTTGTACTTTTGGCCGTTTATAATCCGTGGATAGCTCTAATACAGGTAGTTCTCCTGACAGGCGTTCAAGCCAGTAGGATTTCTGCTTTTTCAGGTGCTCCTGCTGAGCTATTTCACGTTGCCAGCCCACATAATCTTTATATTGAACCGCTATTTCTGGAAGTACCTCCCCTTGATACAGAAGAGAGAAATCTTCTAAAAGCACAGCCACTGAAATACCATCTGAAATGATGTGATGCATATCTAACATCAAAATGAAGCGGTTATCCTTTAGTTTTACAAGACTTGCTCGAAAGAGAGGAGCACAACTTAAATCAAAAGGCTGTATGAAAGACCTTATCAGTTCTGGCATTTCTCCTTCATCAGCATGCATAAAATCCATACTCCATTTAACTTCAGAATGAACTTTTTGAGTGAGCTCCTGCTTGTTCAAATGAAAAGAAGTTCGTAGTGACTCGTGCCTACTTATCAAGGACTTTAATGCAGAAGCCAATTGGTCGACATTTAAGTTTCCTTCTATCTCAATAATGGCCGGCATATTATAGTGAACTCCAGATTCTCTTCCCTCCAACTGATTTACAGCGAACATACGCCTTTGAGAAGAGGAAACTGGATAAAAAGGTTTTTCTTCCATTGGAAGAATAGATTTATACTGTATTTCTTTAGAATCATAAGTCAATCTGGTCATTTCCTTCAGAGTGGTCGAAGTGAATATCTCTCGTAGAGATACTGCTTTATTAAATTCCTTCTGAATCCTATGGACCAGAACAGATGCTTTTAGCGAGTGCCCGCCTAATTTGAAAAAATCATCTGTGCGACTGACATTTTCGATGCCGAGCAGTTCTTTCCAAATCTCAGCCATTTTTATTTCTCTTCCTACAGGTAGTTCGTAATCCGCTTGGAGATCTCTGTATACAAAAGGATTTGGGAGCGCTCTTTTATCAACCTTTCCATTTGTCGTAAGCGGTAGTTCTTTCAATCTTATAATGCTAGTAGGGATCATATACTCTGGTAATTTCCTTTTTAATTCCGTCTGTAGATCCTGTTCGGACCACTCTGCCTCTGACACTATATAGGCACATAAGTAGGATCCGTACTCGTGGCTATTTGCTGTTATCACGACAGCATTTTGGATATCCGGATTTTCAAGTATCCTAGCTTCAATTTCTCCTAGCTCTATCCGGTGTCCTCTCAATTTAACCTGCTCATCCATCCTTCCAAGATACTCAATATTTCCATCTGGTAACCAGCGTACCCAATCGCCCGTTCTATATAACGTTCCATTTCCAAAAGGATTTTTAACAAACCGCTCGGCCGTAAGACCTAGAAGATTCAGATACCCTTTTCCTACCCCTTCTCCTCCAATACATAATTCGCCAGGAACGCCAATAGGCTGAAGCTGGAGATATTGGTTTACTACATATAGAAAAGTATTATTTAAAGGCTTTCCAACTGGAACCGTTCCTGTAACCTTTACTGCCGAATCTACAGCATATGTTGCTGCAAAAACTGTCGTTTCAGTAGGCCCATATCCATTAATCAGCCGGTTTTCTCCAAGGTAGTCAAAAGCTTTACTTACATGTTTAACAGAGGCCTTCTCCCCACCAAAAATAATTTTCCTCATGCCTTTCAAACAGGAAAGTTCCAAGTCGACAAGCGCATTAAATAGGGCTGCCGTCATAAAGGAAACAGTAATATTCTCACTCTGGATATATCCCGACAGAGCTTTCATATCTAATGCCGTTTCCTGTGGAATCAATACAAGAGTTGCTCCATTCAGCAGAGCACTGTAAATATCGAATACAGATCCGTCAAACGCGTAATTAGAAAGCTGCAGTATTCGATCTGTATCTAAGATTTCAATATATCCGTTGTTTATAATTGTCTTAATAACATTTTGATGAGCAGTAAGATTTCCTTTAGGTTGTCCGGTCGATCCTGAAGTATAGATGATATAAGCTATATCCCCCGGCTCATTTTTATTCAATAGATTATGACTGGCTTCCCGAGCCCACGCTTTCTCACTAAGAATTAAGACCTGATCCATATAATCCTCTGGAATTAATTGCTCACTCTGTACTACTATGAATTCTGTTTGACTGTCTTTAAGCATATAGCGAACTCGTTCTGAAGGACTGCTTGGCTCAATTGGGACATATGTTCCTCCCGCTTTCAAAACCCCGAGCATGGCTACAATCATTTCAGCTGATCTTTCCAAGATAAGCCCTACTGTATGGCCGCGAGCGACTCCTCTTTTCTGCAGACTACGGGCCACTTGATTCGCCTGTTCGTTTAATTCTTTATAAGTTAATAGACATTTCTCCATTGAAATAGCAATTTGATCAGGAGCTTCAGCTGCTTTATCCTCAAAGATCTCATGAATCGTTTTAGATCTCGGATAGTGTTCCTTTCTTCCGCTGAACACCTCTACCAGAATATCGACTTCTTCTTTTCCAGCCAACTGAATATCAGCAATTGGCATCTCAGGACTGCTGATAATCTGCATAAGAATATGATTAAAGTGTCTTTGCATCCTTTCAATCGTTTCCCTTTTAAACAGGGCTGTACTGTATTCAATCGATACGGAAAGAGCATCATCCTCAATCACAATCCAGTTCAAATCAAATTTCGCATTTCTCCAGCTCCAGTTATATGGATGAATATGTAATCCTGGAATATTCAACTTAGCAGTATCCATATTCTGAAAAGTAAGCATAGTATCAAACAGAAGATTTCGATTCATCGAGCGGTGTCCACCTAACTGGTCTGCCAGCTCTTCGATTGGATAATCTGCATGTTCATAAGCTTGCAAAACATTCTGTTTTACTTCGCTTAAAAACTTTGAGAAAGTCCATTTATCATCAAGGACATTCCTCAATGGAATGGTATGGGCAAACATACCGACTATTCCTTCAGTATCAGCATGAGACCGTCCTGCAACCGCTGTGCCAATAGCAATTTCTTTCTGTCCTGTGTACTTTGACAGCATGACATGATAAGCCGCTAAAAACGTCATAAATAAAGTGGCTCCACGTTCGATTGATAAATTCTTTAGCTTCTGAATCAGATTAGGAGCTATCTCAAAGGTGCTAATCTCCCCCCTGTAATCCTTTTCCACAGATCTGCAGTAATCAGTCGGAATCTCAAGTATAGGCATTTCCTTCTGAAAAATATCTGTCCAGAAAGATTTCTGTTTATGGAGACGCTCTTTTTGAGTCGCACTCTGCATCCAGACAGCATAATCTTTATATTGAAGCGGAATCTCTGGAAGCTGATTCCCCATATACAGTTCTGCTAGTTCCTGCATAAGAATGCTCATGGAGATTCCGTCAGTAATGATATGATGCATATCAATCATTAGTAGGTGGCGTCTGCTGCTCAACTTGATGATGCCTGCTCTTATCAAAGGAACTTTAGTAAGGTCAAAAGGCTGTATAAAAGAAGCTATAACTCGTTCAACCGCATCTTCTGTACACTCCGTGATTCTTAGACTAAAATCAGCTTTTTGATGTACTTTCTGCACAATCTCTCCTTCTCTTGCAATGACTGTTGTGCGTAGTGACTCATGCCTTTGAATCAGAGACATAAAAGCTTGATTCAATTGTTGCAAATCCAAATTACCGTGAATTTCAAATACACCAGGGACGTTATAACTTGTATTTTTTTGGTGCTCTTCAAGCTGTTCTACCAAATAAATTCTTTTTTGGGAGGATGTCGCTGGGTAATAATCACTTACCTTTACAGACGAAATTCGGTCAAAAGTGCCTTTCTGGTTGCTCTGTATATAATCAGCCAGCTCTTTTACTGTCGGTCGCGAAAATATCACTTTGAGAGGCAACTCGACTTTAAGCTCTTTATGTAGACGCGAGGCGAGTAGCGTGGCCCTGAGTGAATGTCCGCCAAGCTCGAAAAAGTTATCATGAAGGCTCACTTTCTCGACATCGAGTATATCCTGCCAAATCTCTGCTATTGTTTTTTCTGTCTCTGTTTCTGGATCCTTATATAGTTCTATCACGCTGCTAGGAGCAGGCAGGCTACCTTTGTCCACCTTCCCATTTGAGGTGAGTGGAATTTCATCCAGCTGCACAAATCTTGCAGGAATCATGAAACTAGGAAGCTTTTCCTGTAAAAATTTCTTCAACGCTACAGTTTCTACTTCCAATTCAGCCACATAATAAGCATATAAGTAAGATCCATTCGATCCTTCTCCTTTTAAAGCTACTACACAGTTTTGTATGTCAGGATATTCAGCTAGCCTAGCCTCTATCTCGCTTAGTTCTATTCTATGTCCACGAAGTTTCACCTGTTGATCCAATCTCCCCAGGCATTCCAAAGTCCCATTAGGTAGCCAGCGTACTAAGTCACCAGTTTTATATACCTTACCTTCACCGAAAGGATTATTTATAAAGAATTTGTTTGTAAGCTCATTTTGGTTTAAATAGCCTTTACCGACTCCATCTCCGCCTATATATAATTCCCCAGGAACACCCATTGGTTGAAGATGGCCAGAGCGGCTTACAACATACAGCTGTGTATTATTCATTGGACGGCCTATAGGAATACAATCTAAGGAATTTACTTTATGATCAGCTTCATACGTAACAGCAAATACCGTTGTTTCCGTTGGACCATAACCATTAATTATCCGGTTATCTCCTAGATAATTGACTGCTTTGCGAACATGTTTTACAGAAGCCTTCTCGCCGCCCATCAGGACTTTTCTCAAGTTTTTCAAACAAGATATCTGCTCATCTACAATTACATTAAACAATGCGGTAGGCATAAAAGATATCGTAATATTCTCCTCTTCCATTAACCTTGCAATTTCCTTAAGATCGCTAGCAGCTTTGTTTGGAGCAAGCACGAGTCTAGCTCCATTCAACAAGGCACTGTATATATCAAACACGGAACCATCAAAAGCGTAATTCGCTAACTGGAGAAGCCGATCGTCCGTTTTAATTTCAATATAGCCGTTATTTTTTACTGTTTTAATGACGTTACGGTGGGAAATCTGGCAACCTTTCGGTCTCCCAGTGGTACCAGATGTGTAAATAATATAAGCTGTGTCATCTAGTACATTTTCCTTTGCAAGGTCATCCTTCCCTTCCTGCATCCATTCGCCTTCTTCTAAAACAAGAGCATGGCCTTTAAAGAAATGAGGAATTAGCTTTTGTACCTGAACGACT
>NZ_CM000745.1:5032716-5035143 GCF_000161455.1 Bacillus pseudomycoides DSM 12442 | reverse complement strand
AGATGGGTCATGGGATAGTTCGAAATAATAGATTTTCATGTAATTATTTTGGGGAAATAAAAATCAATACACGCTCGTAGGTTTTGGTGCAAAGAATCTCTTAAACTTGGACATACTGATACTATTACTCTAAAAAAGGTGTGTGATCGGTATGAAAAAGGAAAATTTGTTCAAATGGAAGCATTATCAACCTGATATGATTTTATTAACTGTGAGATGGTACCTACGGTATAACCTCAGTTTTCGTGATTTAGTCGAAATGATGGAAGAACGTGGACTATCTATGGCTCATACAACTATTATGCGTTGGGTTCATCAATATGGACCCGAATTAGATGAACGAGTACGACGTTATCTTAAGACAACCAATGATTCCTGGAGAGTCGATGAAACCTATGTGAAAGTCAAAGGTCAATGGATATATCTGTATCGGGCCGTTGATTCAGAAGGGAATACCATTGATTTTTATCTAAGTAAAGCAAGAAATAAACAAGCAGCCAAGCGCTTTTTTAAGAAAGCCTTGGCTTTTTCGCACGTTTCTAAGCCTCGTGTGATAACCGTAGACAAGAACCCGGCCTATCCCGTAGCGATTCAAGAGTTAAAAGAAGAGAAACATATGCCTGAAGGCATACAAATAAGGCAAGTTAAATATCTCAATAATATAGTGGAACAGGATCACCGTTTCATTGAGAAACGTGTACGTTCTATGTTAGGATTCAAGTCGTATGAAACAGCCACTTCTATATTGAGCGGCGTTGAAGCCATGCATATGATGAAAAAAGGACAACTTAACCTACAGGTGAAGTCTGCTCAAAATGAAGTTGGGTTCATACATAAGTTATTTGGAATTGCATCATAATCTGTCATTGAATAGGCCATGTAGGTTCTATATCTCTATCAAATGGTTTTTGCACCAGAACCGGAATTATTAATGGTTGCATAACCATTTAACGATGCAACCCTAGATTCTCTATGTTTTACTTTGCAACAGAAACGGGATTTGCATACAAATCGATTTATCTTGTACAATAATACTAAGAAAAAGAAACGACAGGGAGAAGAAATCCATGTCCAATAAGTTAGTAAATTTACGAATTGATTTTGCGTTTAAACAATTATTTGGTACAAAAGGAAGTGAAGATATTCTCACGGGCTTTCTTAATGCCATTTTAGAAGAATCTTTAGATGTGCCGATTGTGTCTTTACAATTGGAAGACACACATCTCCACAAATCATATGAAGACGATAAATTATCCATTTTAGATTTACTCGCAACTCTTGATAATGGGACACAAATAAATGTAGAGATACAGATTCGCAATACACATGATATGATTAAACGTTCCCTCTATTATTGGTCTAAATTATATACCTCTCAAATGCAAGAAGGCATGCCGTATCGTTCGCTTCGAAAAACAATAACCATTAACCTATTAGATTTCAAGTTATTTTCTAGTGATGAAGCATTTCATACAACAGGGAAACTCTGGAATACAAGGACACATCAAGTATTGAGTGATGATATGGAAATCCATTTTGTAGAGATCCCAAAGCTAGTTAAACAGTGGCGCGAAGAAAAAGTGAACCCATGGGAAAATGCATTTGTTCGTTGGATGTTATTATTACCGGCACATGAAGATGAACATTTAACTCAAACACTGGAGGAGATTGCTATGAATCAAGATCCAATCTTACAAAAAGCGATGGATAAATGGGAAAATATGAGTCATGATTCTTCTTTCCGAATTGCATATGAAGCTCGTGAAAAGCTTTTACTTGATGAACAAGCGAAGCTTGCACATGCAGAACAAGAGGGTATGGAAAAAGGCATTGAGCAAGGTAAGATGCAAATGATTCGAGGGATGCATGAAATTGGTGTACCGCTTGAAACTATTGCAAAAGCAAGTAAGTTAAGTGTGGAGGAAGTAGAACGTATCTTGAAATTAAAGTAAATATATAAACACACACAGAACTTATTTTAAATACAAATTTGTATTCTATTCATGAGCAAACGTATAGAAGATAGTAGACGCTCATTATCGTAGTACGTCTAATCGAAAAGCATTGCTGAAGATTTTGGCAGTGCTTTTTCTAAATCAACTTTTTGATATTTTTCATTCTGCTCACAATATCACTTTTTACTTGCTAATTAAATAACTTTATTGTCATTTTACATAATCCGCCCTTACGTTGAGTACATGTATTCAACATAAGGACCCTTTTAAATTCGTTTTTTAATTTTCTTTGTTAAGATAATAGGTTCTGGTGCAAAAACTTCAAGATAATTGCAAGTAATCTCTAAATCTTGGACATACTGATACTATTACTCTAAAAAGGTGCGTGATCAGTATGGAAAAGCGAAATTTATTCAAGTGGAAGCATTATCATCATGATATTATTTTGCAAACAGTAAGATGGTACCTACGA
>NZ_CM000745.1:5031378-5032616 GCF_000161455.1 Bacillus pseudomycoides DSM 12442 | reverse complement strand
AGTTTTTGTAATTTATCAATTCATGCTGTAAATTGTCCAAGATAAATATGTAGCAAAAGCAGACCATAAAAGATAAGGGGTACGGCAACGATTCAAAGAATACCCCGCCACATCTGAAAAATTTTCCAATTCGGGCGGGTATTTTTATTATGATTTATCTTGTAGTTTCCTATATAGGGGCACGGCAACGATTCCTTCTTTTTGGGGCCACTCACAAAACAATAGGTAGAACTCAAAGGTCTTTTTGAATTTGTAATCAGTATAGCAATGTAACCTAATCACGCAGCAAACATTAGTACACATTCAGCACCGTATCAAATGAAAGTGTCAAAGGACCCCAAATAACTATACTGTTTACTTTATGACAATAGAAGTGGTTCTGGTGCAAAAATCATTTGATAAAGACATAGAAACCTACATAGTCTGTTCAATGGCAGATTATGATGCAATTCCAAACAATTTATGTATGAACCTAACTTCGTTTTGGGTAGACTTCACCCACAGGTGAAGTTGTCCTTTTTTCATCATATGCATGGTTTCAACGCCACTCAATATAGAAGTGGCTGTTTCATATGACTTGAATCCTAACATAGAACGCACACGTTTCTTAATGAAACGGTGATCCTGTTCCACTATATTATTGAGATATTTAACTTGTCTTATTTGTATGCCTTCAGGCATACGTTTCTCTTCTTTTAATTCTTGAATTGCTACAGGATAGGCTGGGTTCTTGTCTACTGTTATAACGCGAGGTTTACAAATATGAGAAGCAGCCAAGGCTTTCTTGAAAAAGCGCTTGGCTGCTTGTTTATCTCTTGATTCACTGAGATAAAAATCAATGGTATTTCCTTCTGAATCGACTGCGCGATATAAATACATCCATTGACCTTTTACTTTCACATACGTTTCATCGACTCTCCAGGAATCATTTGTTGTCTTAAGATGACGTCGTACTCTTTCATCTAATTCAGGTCCATATTGATGCACCCAACGCATAATGGTGGTGTGAGCAATAGACAAACCTCGTTCCTCCATCATTTCCACCAAATCACGAAAACTTAGGTTGTACCGTAGGTACCATCTTACCGTTAATAAGATAATATCAGGTTGATAGTGCTTCCATTTGAACAAATTTTCCTTTTTCATACCGATCACACACCTTTTTTAGAGTAATAGTATCAGTATGTCCAAGATTTAGAGATTATTTGCAATTTCCCTGAAGTTTTTGCACCAGAACC
>NZ_CM000745.1:5001472-5031278 GCF_000161455.1 Bacillus pseudomycoides DSM 12442 | reverse complement strand
CGACACAGCTATCATCTCCACCAATGACAAAAGGTCAACATTGAATTCGTAATCATCTTCATAATTATTATTTTTACAAACGCCATTCTGTCCTAACAAACGGTAAATCCCTCTTTTTCCACATGTATGTTGACCCCAGAATTTACTTCTTTTCCTTGAAACACTCTTGTTACTGGTTTGTTTTTCATATATAAGTCACATCTATTCCGCCTTTCACGCCTCGTTATATTTTTATCATATACAATAAAAATCTCTTTTTTCTTACCCATTCCTTACAAATTACTTACGTTCAAAATAGCTCCTATAATAGGGTAGAAGGAGCATCTGTGCCGGAAAGTTCAAAGTATTTTCCAATAAATATATGAATCAAAAAGAAACACAGAGGTTTTTCACTTCTATGTTTCTTTTTTTCGTCCTTTAAATATTAAAGGTTTACTCTTAACAGGGTGAATTCCGGCTCTTTTCTAATGTAATTTTTCTTCTTGCGATACAACATAAATGACATTGTGCTGCATGAAACACTCCTAACGTTGTTAAAATCACTTGTTTCTAAGTCGAAATTTATTTAACCTAGGGGGGTACTCCATATCTATCAACTTAAGAAAAGTAAACATCCCCAAAACGAAAAAATGAGCTGACTTCTCAAAGTAACTACCTGTAGAAAAAGAAAATGTTCATTTAGGGGGTACATTAAAACCTTAACTTGATGGACGTTTGGCGGGACCTCATAAAGGCATAAGAAGCTTGATGATCTCGTTTTTTACGAAATGATATAGTGATGAGCTCTTATAGCTTATACAAAAAGAAAGAGCATCTAATCCTAATAGATCAGATGCTCAAACACGGATAATATATCTGTCAAGTTCCTAACATACTATATTACTTAGTAATAATTTACTTCTTATGAGATTGTAAATCATTTTTAATTACATCCCAAAGTGGATTATCTTGACGTATTGGTTTACCCTCTTCATCCCATTTTATTTTTCCTGTTCCTAATTCATAATTCATTCCTGTCCAAGTATCTTCACGGAATGCATAGAATGATTTGTGCCACCCTTTCTGATTGAATATAGAAATTAAGTCCTGCATGTATTGAGGTGCTCCAGGAACAGTACGGTTAATTCCAAATTCCTCAGCAATGATTCGATTAGATGGTACATGATTTTTCTTAGACCAATTTTGCACAGGCTGTAAGAATTTATTTAATCCATCTTTATCCCACATCATAGGTTTTTCTACATCTCCTACTTTTACAATTCCAGGATATTGATACTCTTTATTTTGATTTTCACGCTGACTTGTTAATTGATATGGCTCATACATATGAAATGCATACAATGTCTTCTTATCTTTAACTGGTTTAAGATATTTAAAAGCCCAAGGTGTGGCATATAGGCCTGAATCTAAAATAATGGGTGTTTCTTTATCTACTTCACGAATTGAAGTAACAACTTTTTGATAAAATTTATTTAAATCTGCTGGGGTCCCCTTCACTTTTGAATACCATTTCTCATAATCTTCCGTCCAAAAATCATTATATCTATTTTTCTTAGATGTTTCTGGGTGTGGCTCATTTATAATATTGTAGCCAACCACAGCAGGATGATCCTTTAATTCAAGAGCAAGGTCCTTCCAAAATTGGCTTGCTTGTTCTTGATATTTCTCTTCCTCCCAGATTCTATCATCATTCTGATTATTATTAAATTGGCGCCAACGGTCACCAGGTAATGAAAGCATTGTAAGTACAACTTTAATCCCTTGTGATTGTGCAGCATCTAAATCTGTTTTTAATTTTGCTACATCCTCTTTCACTAATCCTTGATAGTTATCTGCATTACCGATAAGAAAATCTTTTCCTGGTGTATCTGGTTTGTCACCAGAGAAGAAAGCTTTATCTTTTGCCCATTTATCAGGTGCTAAACGAACATATTCAATATGAGCCTCCTTTGCACTCTTGTAATTCTCAGGTAATGAAGTGCTATTCATAAAATTAGTACCTGTTCTTTTAGAATTCCAAAAATCCATTTTGGAATCTGCACATTTGTATGTCTCAGCTTTCACATTCATTTCTTGCATCCCTAAACTTAGTATGCCCATTAATGCAACTATCGGTATGATTTTTTTCATAACTTCTCCCTCTTTCTATGTTAGTTACCTATATAAAATAAATCACTTATGTTACAGAAAAGTGACAATTTCAAAAAAACATATTTTATTGATCTATAGAACTCTTTTAGGAATTTGAAAAACATAAAATTCTTTCCTTTACTTACTCATATCTTATATTTTGTGTAACTGCCTCGAACTCTAAATACCTTGGTAGTCTTAAGTTTATAAACATTTTATTTTGAGTTACACAACATATAAAAGACTGTTAACTACACTATTTGGCGTACCATCACATAGCCATCAAGCTAATATTTTAAAGTGTCATCAAAACGAAAAAAGAAAATCGTACATTTGAACATAAATTAACTAGTTCCCTGTCGGCTTAGTGACAAAGTTCTTGCTGTAGAACGCAAAGTAAAAAACACAGAGGTATTCACATCTGTGTTTTTTCAAGTTTCGGATGATTAATCGTTCTATATAAAGAATATTAAGGGATTCCAGTTCCTTCAACTATTTCTTTAATGTAGGATTTCTGACTATCATACATAGGTAATGCAATTGAGAGTCTATCTTTTTCTAAATTTGGTCTGCTTGTATTTTACTATTTTTTTCATTTTTCTACTTACTTTTAAACCTTCGCCATACCCCTTATACAATAAAAAGCATTGAAACCATTCATGACCTTTACAACAGAACCACCCACCAGCCTATCTAAAGTTGATAAAGCTTATCTATTATCTTTTCGATTTCACCTTATGATTCTAAGCAAGGAAGGGGAACCTTCATTTTTTTATTCCGCTTTATGAACATCGGAACTAAAATCCCTCATTTCTTTATTTTATCTGCATTTCATCTGCATCTGTGTCCACTAAACTACATAATTGTAAGATGTATTTATGAAAATAGACTCATAAAAAAGAGGGATCCACGAATGAAAATAAACAAAAGTCGATCATATATTGGGAATGTTTTTTTGGATCGCGACCATCGATCCTTGAATAAACTTCAAGATAAAAAAAAATCCCCAACAAAATTTCGGGATTTTATGCAAAAGGATACAAGTATAGCATTATTGTTCCTTCTACCAAGTACAATTGGTTTTTCAATTTTTTATCTGATTCCATTTGTAATGGGAATGATTTATTCGTTAATGGACGGTACTACTGATGGTTCTTTTGTCGGTTTAGCCAATTATAAAGAACTGCTAGGTAGTGCTTCTTTTCTCAAAGCAGCAACGAATACGTTTTGGTTTACCGCAGTGAGTGTACCTCTCATCATCATTATCTCCTTATTACTGGCACTTTGTTTGAATCAAAATGTATATATTCAAAATTGGTTACGAAGCGCGTTTGTATTACCACTTGTCGTTCCTGTTGCTTCCATTGTTATGCTCTGGCAAATTTTATTCGATTGGAACGGTACGTTTAACGTATGGATGCACAATATGGGGTTTGAACGAATTGATTGGATGAAATCAAATTGGGCAATTATTGTCTTATCAATTGTATATCTATGGAAAAATATCGGGTACAACATTATTTTATTCTTAGCAGCTTTACAAAATATCCCAAAAGAGTATTACGAAACTGCAGAAATTGAAGGTGCAGGTCGTATGCATACATTTTTAAATATTACACTCATTTATTTAACACCAACAATGTTCTTTGTCATATTAATGTCGATTATCAATTCGTTTAAAGTCTTTCGAGAAGCATACTTGATTGCTGGAAGTATACCACATGACAGTATGTACATGATGCAGCATTATATGAACAATATGTTCGTGTCGCTTGATATTCAAAAGTTGACAGCGGCTGCCACGTTGATGGTGGCGGTTATTTCTATCCTTGTATTCGTATTGTTTGCAATAGAACGTCGTTTTCGAAAGTTTATGAATTAGGTGGGAAAAGCAGATGAAAAAAGGAAATGTATTTCGTAAATGGATTTTAACGCTATTTTTGACAATATTAGCGGTCATGATGCTATTTCCAATCGTATTTACCTTGACCAATTCATTCATGACTGAGCATGAGATTGGATCCAATTATGATTCTATTGGAGAAGTGAAAAAGGATACACCTTTCATTAATTTAAAATTAATCCCAGATTTAGTGTCATTTGAACAGTATGGAACAGTATTAGTGAAAAATCCGACATTCTTAAAAATGTTTTGGAATTCAGTATTCATGGTTGTACCAATAATAGTAGGTCAAGTAATCGTTGCATCGTTTGCAGCCTATGTCTTTGCTAAGATTCAATTTCGAGGAAGAGACAAGTTGTTTATCGTTTATCTTTTGACGATGCTCATGCCATTCCAAGTTACGCTCGTACCAAATTATATCATGGCGGATAAACTTGGAATTTTGAACAGTATAGCGTCTATTATTCTTCCAGGAATCTTTGGGGCATTCGGTGTATTTATGCTCCGGCAGTTCATGTTGCATATCCCGGATGCGTATATAGAGGCAGCTAAGATGGATGGAGCTGGCCATATTACAATCTTTTTTAAGATTATTCTTCCTCTTATTCGTCCTGGAATTGCTGCTCTTATTGTCTTATTATTTGCGGATTATTGGAATATGATCGAACAGCCGCTTATTTTTCTGAATGATGAATCCAAACATCCATTATCGCTCTATTTATCAAAAATTAACAAAGAGGCACGTGGGGTTGGGTTTTCTGCTTCTATTCTGTATATGACCCCAATGATACTTTTATTTTTATATGCGCAGTCCTATTTTATTAAGGGAATTCAGTTATCAGGTGTGAAGGAATAATGAAGAATTACAATGTAAACATTCCTTCGGAAAGATTTTAGGAGGGGACACAATGGAATATAGAACGGAACAAGACGTCACAAGGAAAAAACGAAATATTAAAATCATTTCCAGTGTATTTATAGGGCTTTTAATTATCCTTACACTCTTTAGCAATACGTTAGCGAATTGGAATTTGCCAAAGGTTATTACAGAGAAGCCAAAAAATAGTGAGCTTAAACAAACGTTTACAGGTAATGGCGAATTACAGCCACAAGAAGAAGCAAAGTTAAGTAATAGTAGCATAGAGGCGAAAGTGAAAGAGGTACATGTAAAAGAAGGAGACCGTGTCAAAAAAAATCAATTATTAGTGACATACGATAGTAAAAAGAGTGAACAAGTAATTCTTGATGAAGAAGCAACTCTTCAAATTCAAAAGTTAGCACTGAATGACGCTCAAGCAAATTATAATGAAGCAAAAAAAAATCAACAAGAAAACAAATCAAATGATCAACCAAATAATCAGCAAGAAAACAACTCAAATAGTCAACCCAATGGGAGGATAAGTGAGACAAGTTTACAAAGTCTCAAAACAGCTGTGGAGAGCAAAAAAATTGAGATTAGTACGCAAGAAAGAAAAATTAAAAGTTTAAAAGAAGAATTAGAAATGAGCAAGAAGCTGATCGCTCCTTTCGATGGAGTTGTTACAAAAATAAATGCAAAGAAGGATCAGCTTTCTACGAGAGATGAAGGTGATGTAATTCTCTCTGATGAGAGTAAAGGCTTTAAGGTTGAAGTACAAGTACCTGCTGATTTAGCCACGCACTTGAAGGTTGGAGAAAAGATAAATTTGAAAGGAAATGCTAAATCCTTAGAAGGTGAACTTATAGAGATTAAAAATATAGAAAGCAATGAAAATCAGAGACCCGAAGAACAAGGTAAACAGCAAGATGAACAAAAGGATGAACAAAAAGGTGAACCAAAAGATGAACAGCAATTTCAACAAACATCAGCAACTCCACAACCACAGAAACGTATTCTTGTAAAAGTACAAGGAGAAGAACTGAAAAAAGGGGAGCAGGTAGAAGCTACACTGACTAAACAATTGGCTAAAGGCGTGGTTATACCAAATAAGGTGATTAAGAAGGAAGGACAGAGAACATTTGTCTATACAATAGAAGAAAAAAAAGGCCCTTTAGGTAATGCCTTTTATATAGAAGAGTCTCCTATTACTGTTGGTGAATCCAACGGACAAGAAACAGTCGTGTTAGAAGGAGTATATGAGAAAGATCAAATTGTTTTACAAACCAGTGAACCTTTGAAAAAAGGAGAACGAGTAAAGATAAAATAACAAAAATAAGGAGCGAATTTAAAATGAAAAAGGTTTGTATGATGCTAGTAGCAAGTCTATCAATCAGCTTCGTGGCAGGTTGCGGAAATAATGATAGTAAAGGAGAGAGAAAAACAAAAGATGGAAAAACGATAGTCGAAGTGTCGACTTTAGGTGATACTAAATCCCTAAAACAGGCAGAGAAACTATATGAACAAAAGAATCCTAAAATTGACATCCAGATAAAAGGTGCTTTTCCGGAAGATGGATCAAAGACAGAAGCATCAAAGACAGACGAGACCTCTGCTGAGAAAATCATTAGTAAGGTGAATACAGAATTTTTATCGGGTAAAGGATCCGATGTGATTGTACTAGACGGTTTGCCTGCGGACAAGTATGGGAAGAAAGGCTTGCTTACAGACTTAAGTAAAATGATGGAACAGGATAAATCTTTTGATAAAAATCAATATTTTAATAGCATTTTAGATAATTCGAAAACAGGTGAAAAACTTTATGGTATTCCATTATATTTTTGGTTGAGTGGACTGCTTGGGGATGATAAAGCGATACAACAATCTGGAGTAAAAGTGAATGACAAAGAGTGGACTTGGAGTGAGTTCACAAGCATTGGAAAAGAATTAGCAAGCAAAGGAACACATACACATGTTATTGGAAATACTCCTCCGGAACAAATGCTGCAATTTCTGGTGCAAGATCATTACAGTAAGTTAGTAGATAAAACAAGTGGACAAGCAAAGTTCCAATCTGATTTATTTGTACAGATGCTGGAAGACGTAAAGAAGATGTATGAACAGAAAATAGTCACTGCAGATTCTGTGGCTTTAGGAGAAGCATATTTTGTCCCAGCACCAATCATGTCGGTAGAAGAATATTTCAGTTTTGGATATAGCTTGGGTATAACAGAGTCAAAAATGTATCAAAAACCACATATAGCTGGACAAAAAAAGGGAGTTGCTTTTACACCGAACACAACAGTAGGTATAAATGCGAAATCTCCGGTTAAAAAGGAAGCTTGGGATTTTCTTAAGTTTTTAATGTCTGATGAGGTCCAAAGTAAAGGGAATGCATTTCCAATTAATAAAGCTTTATATGAACAACAAATCAAAACATTGAAGGAAAAAGGGAAAATTGAGCATATAAGTGGCTCTATGATTAACGTTACTGAGAGTGATATACAAGAATTAGAGAAAATGGTTGCTGAAATAAGCGTTCAGAGCCCACAAAGTACTAAAATTGAATCCATTATTGCTGAGGAGTCCAAGTCATACTTTAGTGGTCAAAAATCAGCTGAGGATGTAGCAGCGCTGATCCAAAATCGAGTGACGACATATATCAACGAATAAGTTGTATTTATTTCATGACAGGTAGTAACAATTAAAGAAAAATAAAAATAACTAGCAAAGTGAGGAATGGAATTGAAGAAGAATAAAATGATCTTGATGTTATGTAGTAGCATATTGCTAACTGGTATGGTGGCATGTAGTAACAACAGTGATGAGAGTTCACTGAAAACTGTTGATCAAAAAAAGAGTACAGAAAAAATGGAATCAGCTTCTAAAGGTGATGAGAATCCGGCGAAATCTGTTGATCAAAAAAAGAGTGCAGAAAAAATGGAATCAACTTCTAAAGAAGCATCTGTTGAGGAAATCAAACTCTCTATAGAAGATACACTTTCAAAAGAAGATCAAGAAATTGTTGACGGATTGTTTAACTCGGTCCCTAAACTAAAAACTCTCCTTCAATTAGAAGCAAAATACTCGACATACGCGAAGTTATTAACAGTAAAAGTTACAAAACCAAATTCAAATTCAACAAATAAAAATGAGGAAGAATACTATAAAGTGAGGTTTGAAGAAGGAACTATGTTAGAACATTGGACGTTTGATGTGAATCCAGATAGTAAAGAGGTTCTATTTAAAGAATCGTCTAACGGAAGTAAGGATTATACTCTTGAAGAGTTCAACGATTATGTAAAGGAAATTGATGAAAAGAAAATTAAGGAGGACCAGAAAATGCGTGAGCTGAAGTACCCGGATCTTAAAACTCAATAAACCATGCCATTTATGGTGACAACGAAGATATTGTTTCATAGAAATTCATGACAAATAAGAGAAACTGCTCAAAATTGGACGGCGGTTTCTCTTATTCTACTTTTGAGCCCAAGGGATTTTTTTGGTTTCCTATACTTGTCTTATGGCTTGAAATACAGACTGGTCCCCTAAATCTATACAATAGAGTTTCTAAAGTATTATTGTTTGTTCTGATAGATGAGCAAAAGCGTTTGAGGTTCAACATGAATACGTAAATTTTGAATTCATACTATATCTTTAAACATACAAGGAAAACAAAAATGATAAAAACATATATAGTTTTTTTATTACAGGAGGTAGAAACATGACAGAGGTAGTATTAAAAAACATTTATAAAATATATGACAATAATGTGCCAGCGGTGGAGAATTTTAATCTTCATATTCAAGATAAAGAATTTATAGTGTTTGTTGGTCCTTCTGGATGTGGTAAGTCGACCACTTTACGTATGATTGCCGGATTAGAGGGGATTTCACAAGGAGATTTATACATTGATGAAAAATATGTGAATGACATACCACCAAAGGACCGTGACATCGCAATGGTATTCCAAAATTATGCCCTCTATCCTCATATGACCGTGTATGATAATATGGCATTTGGTTTAAAAATTCGTAAGTTACCAAAAGATGAAATTGAGCGTCGTGTTCAAAACGCAGCAAGAGTTCTTGGATTAGAAGAACTTTTAAAACGGAAGCCAAACGCGTTATCCGGTGGTCAAAGACAACGTGTTGCTTTAGGGCGTGCCATTGTCCGTGATGCAAAAGTATTTTTAATGGATGAGCCATTATCAAATCTAGATGCAAAACTACGTGTTACCATGCGCTCTGAAATTTCAAAACTGCATCATCGCTTACAAACAACAACCATTTATGTTACGCATGACCAAACTGAGGCTATGACAATGGCAACGCGCCTTGTGGTTATGAAAGATGGACGGATACAACAGGTTGGTACACCAAAAGAAGTCTATGAATATCCCGAAAACGTATTTGTTGGTGGCTTTATTGGTTCACCAGCCATGAATTTCTTTACGGGAAAAGTGGAAAATGGAAATTTTATTTTAGGTCATATCAAACTGAGTATTCCAGAAAAAAAATTAGAAGCACTACGTGAACAAGGTTATGAAAATAAAAACATAATTCTTGGCATTCGCCCGGAACATATCTATGATAATCCAAGTATGCTAGAAACATTGCCTGATTATATTATAAATATAAAAATTGAAGTTGCAGAATTGCTTGGAGCCGAATCGATGATCTATGCTACGTTACACAATCAATCCTTTATTGCACGTTTAGATACACGTAATGATTATCAAACAAGAGAGGCTATGCAACTTGTATTTGATATGGACAAAGTACATTTCTTTGATACCGAAACACAACTACGTATTAAATAAAATTGTATCTTTTTGCAACAGAACGCACCATATTATTTCGGGAATTTTGTACATTTGGATACAAATCAACCTATTCTCTTTACGTTAAAGAAAAGGTAAAGATACTATCAAAATAAATGAAAAAAAGTGTAGAACCTTCGTTCTACACTTTTTTCTGTAAATAGAAATAAAACAACACGCCATCAACTGTATTGTGTACTCCATACTCTGCTCCATGAAGTTCTAAAATATTTTTTGAAATGGCAAGTCCAAGACCTGTTCCACCTTGTGAACGTTGACGAGCTGTATCAACTCGGTAAAAACGATCCCAAATCTTATCTAATTGATCTTCTTCAATATGGGCCCCTTTATTTTCGATACAAACTTTTATGCGACTTGGCTCATCTATTGTAGAAATAATAATATCCTCTTTTTCTGGCGTATAACGAATAGCATTCGTGATAAAGTTTGTGATTACTTGTTCCATACGACGATGATTTGCAATGACTTCAGTTGCAGCAAGATGTGTGTGAACATGTAATTGCTTTTTTGTTATCTCCAAAGATAATTGTTCACAGACATGCTGAATGGCTTTGTCAATATAAAAAACATCCATCTGCATTTTATACGTACCAGATTCAAATTTTGCTAACTCAAGCATGTCCACAATTAACATATCCATCTTATCCACTTCTTTTTCCATTGCCTTAAAGTAATACTCTTTCTTATGACTTGCAACACCATCTTTTAAGATAGAAATACAACTCTTCATAATACTTAGAGGTGTCTTTAACTCATGCGATACCCCTGAAATAAACTCTTTTCTTGTATTTTCTAATTTTTTTTCTTTCTCTATGTCTAGTTGCAATTGCTCAATATGTGAATGCAATGTATTTGAAAGTAAATTAATATTTTGAGATAAATCACCAATTTCATCTTTTGACATGACTGGAACCCTTTCCGAGAAATCTAAGTTTGCAATTTTCTTGGTTGTCTTATTTATTTGTAATAAGGGCCTTGCAATCTTTTTTGAATAGTAAAAAGAAGCTAGAAAAATAAGAAGCAGCACAAACATAATAATATAGACATAATACTCTTGTATCATTTGTACAGCTTCATCAACTGGCTGCAACGAAGTCATTGAAAAAATGTATGTTATTGCACCGCTCTTATCCTTTATCGGTTTTATTATTAACTTATATTTAATATCATTCTGCTCATAATCGATTTCTTGTAAGGAATCATAGTTAGTAGTCTTTTCATTTAGCAATAAGTCTGCCTGAAACTCTTGTATCCTTTCCATAAATAAGTTATTTGTATAAACAAAATTCGATTGTTCATTCCCACCCGAAAGTTGAACCTTTGTAATTTTCCCGTCTAGATATTTTACAGGCGTTTCTTTTTCATATTTTCTTTTATAATCAATGTCCTCTTTTTTAGACAAGTCTTTAGTTGTATATTTATTTTTAAGTTTTTCTCCAAATTCATTTACTTTTTTATCTAATGTCGTATTTACCAAATTTGGAGTTTCTGTTTTAAAGAATGCAGAAAAAGGAATGAATGTAGCATTTTTTTCTATACCCCTCAAAGTAACTGTTTCTCCTAAAGGGAATATTTCATTTGCAATATTCCTCGCATGATCGTCCTCAACCTTGAAATTGTACAGCGGTATGGTAATTGTAGAATTAGCGAATTGATTTTCTTTATCTTTAGACTGATTTAATTTTACTTCTATATAAAAATCATTTACATTCTTTAAATTACCATTACTATCTAATGTTGTAATCCATGTATTATGTTCTCGGTAAAAATCTTGTTCTAACTTTTGAATGCCTTGTGAATTTCCTCCACTATTTAAATAATCTGTTTCAAAAGATTTCATGTTTCTTTTGATATCATCCACTTTTTTATGCGCATAAAATTGTTTAAAGAATATCGTTTGTCCAACAAAAATAGTTGCCAAGATCAACATACATAACGCTGTTGTTAACATAAATAATTTTAATACAATCCCTCTTTTCATACTTTATCCTCCAATTTACAAACTGCTCGAACAATGATTATAACACTCTTGGATTTAATTCGTTAGAATTTAAGTGGTGGGTAGTTCACTGTCTTTCCCATCTATTGCTTCTAATACTTCATATCCTAAATCTAATTGAAATGACTATCGAACACAAAAAGCCAAATTGCTCTTGATTAGCAAGAATTTGGCTTTTGTGGGTTTGAATTATAAAAAACTCTCACAATACACTTCGTTTTTTACAATCGTTTTATTTTTTACTTTCTTTAATTTTAATATTTGCTTGTTTATAAAAGGCTAATTTCTTCTGATTATACTCATTCGTGTACTTATTAAATCTATCCTGATCTGAATGAATTTGTTCATAAGACTGATTGATCGTTTTTACTTTCTCAGTAATTGATTTAAGTTTTTCATCTTTTGCTTGTAGCATTTTGTACAGTTCTTGTTCTAATTGTAATGATTTTTTATAACTATCATGTAATTTTTTGAAAGAATCAGCACGATTTCTATACAGATCTTGAACTTTTTCAGCCTGTTCTTGTAATTTCTTATCTTCTAATTTCTTTATATATTTATCAACAGACTTCACTTCATTTTGTGCATTTTCTAAGGTGTTTTTCTCTTTCTCTAATACCTTTTCACGATCATGTATGTTTGTTACAGCTTGATCTAACTTTTCTTTTACTACTTGATTATTCTCTTTTCCTTCAAGTGTAATTTGAGTATATAACTCTTGTCCTTGTTTTTCTAATGCCGCTAATTTTTTTGTATCTTCAAACATTGTCTTTTCTTGTTTTGTAGCACTTTCAAATGCCACATATAATTTTTCTTCTGGTTTTTGTCCTGAACAGCCTGACAACAAGGTTACTGATAAGGCTGTTATAAGTGCTAGGTTTCTATATATCAACTGCAATTCCTCCTACTTAGATGCGATTATCCTTCCAAAAATTTAATGGGAAATGAGAGGCTTCATCATATACTTCAAATTCATAACCTTTACTACGAAGATCATCAATAATTCTTTGCAACGCCTGCACTGTCTGTGATTTTTCATGCATTAAAATGATTTCGCGATTTTCACTGACCTGAGAAATCGTTTTTTGAACAACAGCATCTGGATTTCCTGGGAACCTCCAATCTGAAGAATCTATTGTCCAATCCCACTCTTTCATACCGACATTTACCATTTTGTCTCTTAATGCCTGTGTAAGTCCGGGCATACTCCCATATGGACAACGAACAAGATTTGGATGAATTCCAGTTACTTCTTTCATGATATTTTGCGCTTGTTGCATTTCTTCAACAAATTTGCCTTGGATATACAGCTTTTTATTATCGTGTGTCATACTATGAACACCTGGATAGTGACCTTCATTTACTAAGCGTTTTACGCTTTCTTTATGAGCTGGGATATTTCCACCAATCATAAAGAAAGTTCCTTTTATATTATTACTCTTTAAAATATCTAAGATTTCTTTTTGAAATTGACTTGGTCCATCATCGAATGTTAAGTATGCTACTTTCCGAACCTGACCATTATATTTATCGGGGGCTGTTTTTTTCATTTCTCCTTTTGTTTGCTCACTTGCCAGTTGAACACTATTTTCTTGGTTCATTACCCCTTTGGCAGGTGAAGTGAAGAATTGAAACATAAAAATTCCTAGTGTGATACAAGCAACTATTGATATAATCAACGTTATTTTTAGTCCTTTTGTAAACATTCTAGTATGTCCTTTCTAGTAACCTTTAGTTATATATTTTCTACTGAATAAATTTATTCAGTAAAATTGAAATTTTTAATTATATACTGAATTTTATTTTTGGTTTAGTAGTCTGATTTAACTAGACTACTATTTTTTAAAATATTCTATAACACCATTAACAATTCCAGAGGCTACATCTGCTTGGAATTGTTGTGAATTCATTCGTTCCTCATCTTCTGGGTTTGTAATATAACCTAGCTCAAGTAAAATTGATGGTTGTTGATTTTCTCGTAAAACATAGTAATCGCCAGATTTTACACCTCTATTTTTTGCCTGTATATGTTTGAATAAATGTTCGTGTATCGTTTCTGCCAATGCTTGTTCTTTTAATCCCTTGTAATAGTATGTTGTTACTCCTTTTACATCATTAGTTGTGAAACCGTCATAATGAATACTAAGAAAGAGATCAGCTGATTTATTGTGAGCAATAGCTACGCGATTTTTTAGTGGTACAAACGTATCATCTTCACGCGTTAAAATTACAGTCATTCCTTTTCCCACGAGCTTTTGTTGAATGTTTTTAGCTGTTTTGAGAGTTATATCTTTTTCTTTTGTTCCTTTTGATCCAATAGATCCAGGATCATTTCCTCCATGTCCTGGATCTATGACGATAACTTTTTTCGATAATGTATCTTCATACATTGTTCCTTTTACTCTTGGACTGAATAAAAAATAGACCGATGTAATACATATAAAAATCAGTATAGGAAATATAATCATTTTTTTGTTCATAAAAAAATCCCCTTTGGATCAACTTGCTTTTGATAATATGTTTACAATTTAATAGATTTTTTTAAAATAAAAATAATATCGTGAGCGTTACAAAACTCTTACAAATATAAATGCAGACGGTAAATTGATAAAATTCCTCCTTCTTGAACCATCTATAATGGGCACAGACCGCAAATCAGAATTAAGCAAATTTCGACATTAAAACAAGTAATTTTAACAACGCTAAGAGCATGTAGTGCAATACAATGTCATTTATGTTGCATTATATGGAGAAAAACTATTGAAATCGGTCACCAACACAATTTACTTAAAACACGGTTAAAATGACTCAAAAACTTTTAGTATGTTTTTTTCAAAATGGTAGATTCCTATAAGTTCTGTATTACCTTTTGGGTATATTTATATGGTATAAGTTTTATATAAAGATTAGATGCAGATAACATGCATTTGTTTTAAAGATTGTTATCTACAAAAGGAGACACAATATACATTCATTAACGTGTATGTCTGTTTTTCTCATATCGATGGGATTTCTGCCCGTTTTTCTATAGAAGATTAAACAGATGAAGTGATTATCATTGATAATTTTTTGGTATCTTTTGATAGAGGTTGATAATGTTTGAAGTGGTTATGCGTTAGTGGGCATCATTTAAGTGGTGTTTAAATAATTTGTTTTTTAATTTACAAAAATGGCGTTATACAGTTTTGCTAGTGGAGGGTGTATGTACTAAGATAAAGATACGATACAGTTGCTCCTGGTCCCAGCACATTGTGTAGGGATTTTTTCATAAAGAAAAGACACCCAAATGAGTGTCTTTTCTTTAATAATGAAATTCGATAAGTTGTTAGTTTTTTCTGGTGTGATGGGAAGAGTAAACCAAAATTCACTTCCCTGTTTCCCATCTGAGCGATCTCTCACACCAATTTCTCCGTTGTGCATTTCAATTAATGATTTTGTAATGGCGAGTCCGAGACCGGATCCTCCAGATTGTGAACTTCTGGATTGACCTGTTCTAAAAAAGCGTTCAAATACGCGTAATTTCATTTCCTCCATTTGGTTCAAAGCAATATCCTATTCCCCAAACCGTATGAATCCAACGATTCTTTATCGTATGTTTCTCCAGCTTCTCACGTAAACGACTCACTAACACGGTTACCGTGTGTGTAACTCCGTCATATTCAAAATCCCAAATGAGTTCAAGAAGTTGCGAACGAGAAAATACTTGTTTTGGATGCTTTGCCATGACATAAAGTACCTCAAACTCTTTCACTGTTAACTCCACTTTATTTTCACAAACAAGTACACATCTCGTCTTTGGATAAATTTTTAAATCCGGAAATTCTATCACTTCTGATAGGAATTCTTCTTCTTGTATCGGTATCTGATTACCTCTCTTTAGTATAATTTGAACCCTTAATACTAATTCACGAGGTGAAAACGGCTTTGTTACATAATCATCCGCACCAATTGTTAAGCCTAAAATTCGATCTCTTTCCTCGCCTTTAGCAGTTAACATAATTATAGGGACATTTGATTGTTGACGAATTTCCTCGCATAATTCCCAGCCATCTTTTTTCGACATCATCAGATCTAAAAGAATTAAATCTGGTTGATGAGTAAGAAATAAATCCCAGCCTTCCATTCCATTCATAGCTGTGTATACTTCATATCCTTCTCTTTCTAAGTATCGTTTGCATACTTCTCGAATATTTTCTTCATCTTCTATGATTAAAATTCTTTGTTTCATATATAATCCTCTCTTCTTTTTCATCAATCACAAAAGAAATGTTTCTTTTATCTGCTTTCATCTAATAAATCTATGAAACTTAGATATACAGCTGTTATCACTGATAGTATTGTTAGGTTAGAAGCCAGCACTTTGGTCTTCTATTCACTAAAAATTATTAAAAGCGATTCTATAATCCAGATGGTAGTTTTAACAATTGATTCCTCGTATGTTTAGATACGTTCTGTTTATATACCATTTCTAAAAGAATAAATACTGGAGAATGTTCAGTTTGGGGCGTACTTTCTCTATCACCTCTCCTAGCTCTGTAAAGACTGTATCACGCTGTCCACTTCGTACAGTATGACCACTTTCAGAAGGAGCTGTAGTACTATCACTTACAAACATACCAACTCCTTTTTTCAATGTGGTGTCATTGTTCCAGGAAACGCACTTGTTACCGAATATTCTACTGTTAATAGCGCCATCGCATGGATTGATGAAATTTTCTTTTTTATTTTTCTCCTCGTATACTTTTTCACATCCCATTGGATATATTAATAATATATATCCGTTATATAAAGATGAAATGCAGATTACATGCATTTCATTTAAAGATATAATTGCGAAAAGGGAAAATGATAATTGTATCCAAAACACCTATAAATGTGTATATATAAAATTCTTACCTAATTAACTATATTTACATTCAGTTTATAGAAGTTATAAAAATATGTGATGATAGGTAAAGATAACTATAATTTTTTAACACAAACAAAGTACAGCTATTTCTATAATGTATTTTGAGAAAAGTTAAATTTGTATATTTTTTACAAAAATAAGATGTAATTATTATTGAAGAGCAATCTGTAAGTCCCATTGAAATATGTGGTAAATTTACATGGGATATGAAATACATATTCGAAAAGAGATAATGCACTTAATAAAAGTGTTCTTATCTCTTTTTTACTTATATGATGTAGCATCAATTGTGAGGACATTAAACGAACATTTGTTTAAAACATTTCGACTCTGAAAGTATAGTACCTAGAATAAGTGTGAAATTTTTTAAAGCATCTAATTTGTTCAATTTCACGTTTATTGTGTAGATTTTATATAACAAAGAAGAAGTAGGGGGAAAGAAAAACAAAACTGCACAGATATTTAAAAATACATATTTTATTTTTATCAAGTAAAAGACCTCCTGTAACACACTGTTTAGTGGTACGTTACAGGAGACCTTTTATTTCTATAATATAAATATTACACAGATCTTTCAGCAGTCTTATTTTTTTCTGATGTGATGGGAAGAGTAAACCAAAATTCACTTCCCTGTTTTCCATCTGAGCGATTTCTCACACCAATTTCTCCGTTGTGCATTTCAATTAATGATTTTGTAATGGCGAGTCCGAGACCGGATCCTCCAGATTGTGAACTTCTGGATTGATCTGTTCTAAAAAAGCGTTCAAATACACGTAATTGGTCATTTGGAGTAATTCCTTCTCCTTCATCACGCAAAATGAATTGGACTTGTTGCTTCTGCTTATTTTCCTCTACAATCAACTCAATTGTTCCGGAGACAGGAGAATACCGAATCGCATTATCTAACAAATTACTGATAACTCGTGCTATTTTACATGGCATGATTAAAAGTCGAGGTAATGTATCAGGAACATGCAATTGTAAATCAATCTGTTTGTTTGCTGATAAGACAGAGTATGACTCAAGTACATCTAATAGGACTTTGTCCATATGTGTGAAACTTGGATAAAAATCTACTTGTCCAAGTTCTAACTTTGAAAGATCAAATAAGTCATTAATTAATCCACTTAATCGTTTTATTTCTTTTAAGGTCGTCGCTAAGTACTGCTTTTTCATTTCAGGATCTTCAATGAGGTCATCTTGTATTGCTTCTATCATTAATTGCATGCTAGCCATAGGCGTGCGTAAGTCGTGTGAAATATTCGTAATCAGCTCTTTACGTGCTTTTTCCCCTTCTTCTAACTTAGTAAACCCTTCTTCTAACTTTTTTGCCATCTGTTGAAAGGCTGTTGCTAATTCTTTAAACTCCTGTGGTTCTTTTCCAATTATATACATTGTTTCAAATTGTCTATCACTAAATTGTTTCGTTAATGCCATTAAATTTTTGATAGATCTCATGATAGGGCGTGTCATTAACCAGTAAATAAACGTTGAAATCATGAATGCCACAACCGCAATTATTGTTAATAATTTTGTTTGTTCCGGTTCAAGTAACATTTTCGTCTCACTATACCATATAGCCAGTACCATGATACTGGTACTTAATACATTCATCAGTAACAATTGAATACGTAATCTCATGTTTCACTTCCTCCATTTGGTTCAAAACGATATCCTATCCCCCAAACCGTGTGAATCCAACGACTCTTTATCGTATGCTTCTCCAGCTTGTCACGTAAACGACTCACTACCACGGTGACTGTGTTTGTAATCCCTTCATGTTCAGTACCCCAAATGAGTTCAAGAAGTTGTGAGCGAGAAAATACTTATTTTGGATGCTTTGCCATGACATAAAGTACTTCAAACTCTTTCACTGTTAAATCCACTTCATGTTCACAAACAAGTACACATCTCGTCTTTGGATAAATTTTTAAATCTGGAAATTCTATCACTTCTGATAGGGATTCTTTTGCTTGTATCGGTATCTGGTTGCCTCTTCTTAGTATAATTTGAGCCCTTAATACTAATTCACGAGGTGAAAACGGCTTTGATAGATAATCATCTGCATCCATTGTTAAGCCTAACATTCGATCTCTTCCCTCGCCCTTGGCAGTTAACATAATAATAGGGACATTTGATTGTTGACGAATTTCCTCGCATAATTCCCATCCTTCTTTTTCGGCATCATCAAATCTAAAATAATTAAATCTGGTTGATGAGTAAGAAATAAATCCCAACCTTCTGTTCCATTTACAGCGGTATATACTTCATATCCTTCTCTTTCTAAGTACCGTTTGCATACTTCTCGAATATTTTCTTCATCTTCTACGATTAAAATTCTTTTTTTCATCTGTAATCATCTCTTCTTTTCACCAATAATACAAAATGTTCTCTTATATGCTTTCATCTAATAAATATGTAAACATCCCCCTACTCAAGTAGGTGGCATCACGCTCGGCTAAGATCCGACTAAAGTTCGTTACAACAAACAAAACTTATAAGGCTAAAGTTGATACCGTCTAAAGACGGTGGTTTTTAACCACTCGTTTGGAAAATAAAATTTAGATATGAAGATGTAACAACTGATCGTATCACTAAATCAGAATCTCACACTTCGGTCTTTAAATAACTAAAAATTCGAAAAATACTATATAATCCAGATGATAATTTTAACATTGGTTTATTTATATGACTAGATAAATAATCTAAATCGTCGTATTTATCTAGTCATACAAACAGAAATTTTAAATCAGATTTTTTTACGAAGATTATTCATTTATCCTGTCAGAATCGACTTTATGATGTATCTGTTGTCCAAGATCTTTATAATCATAAGATTGTATCTTGAAAAGGCCTATATAAGACGCTACTCTGCATTCTGAATCAGTTTTTCAATATATATACATCTAACCTACCGTATAAAAGCTTACAATCTGATAAGAAGTCGTTCCCATAAGGAAATGATTTGGATCATGCTTATATTGAATATTTTTTTCGCATTTAAAAACAGAGACAGCCAATTTTTAGAATGTCAAGTCAAAGAACAATGGGTTCAAACAATTGAAAGCGATATATAATTCTACAATAACAAAAAATCACAGAAAAAAACAAATCAGTGTGCCCCGATTCTATATCGAAACACACTGATAGCTTCGCCTTTTTAGAGATGTCCACTTTACAGAAACAAAACCAATATTCACCTAAATTAGGGTCCAGTAAATGTTGACAAGTCCAAAATCAGCCTACATTCTTGTGTCTAACTTTTTGGGTTCCGTTCATTACCGGTGTTTTTTTAAACTTTGCAACAAAACCGTTCCCTTTTACTTAGCTTTTTCGAAAGTCACTCTATTGTTATCCTTACTACCATATGACACATAACCGTTAAAATGCGACCCTATATAGTTACCATCAGATTGTAGTGCCCAATCCCCATTGGAAGTACTGCCGAAACGGGCATCTACATGATCAAATTTAAAAGTACTTGCATTTTGTTTTTGGTCTAAACGAATATAACTATCATGAAGTTTTAAATATGAATAGCCTGAATGAACACTATTTTGAAATTTAATGTTTACCTCTTCACCTTTTTTGATTGGTTGTCCAGGTTTAGGCTGCCCTTTTCTTTCAATAATTACATTAACTGGTTTAAGGTAATTCCCAGCAACCGCAAGGTATTCCCAATTATCATTTCCTTTATAACTTTGCACAGGATATCCATTAGATTTCATAGTATAAGGAGTTCCCTCTACAATAAGTTCATCGCTGTATTGAAGTTTCAAATAATCTTCATATTCTTTATTATATGTAACAACTGTAGAAATTTTTTGTGTCGGAAGTTTCTTTTGTGCATCATTGATTTCAAATGTAACTTGTTGTGTTGGATTGAAATCATTCAAACTTACAGTTTCTTTAGACTCATATACGTTTCCTTTTTTCACTAATGTTACTTGTTGTGTTTGTTTGGACTTTTTATTTTCAAAAGAAGCAGAGATTTCATCACTTGCTCCGAATAAGCCAGGCACGACTGATGCATAAAACTTTTTCGTAAATGGATTATAAGCACTATGTGACAACTCCGGTTGCTGAATTTTTGTGAAAACACCGACTTTTGTCCTTTTCGAAACATGAGATTCTTTAACATTTTCTAGCATATCTTTCGCAATGATAGTTTGTTTTCCTTCGCTATTCTCTATAAATTCATTTATCTTTGTAGAATCTACTTTAACATGCTTAAGAACCTCGTTAAACGTTAAATTTTTATCACTACTAGTATTGTCTGGTGCATACATTCTAAACTTCGGTTTATTCCCGATATCAGTCTCTAGTAATGCAGTAGCAGAATTTACATCAGATTCATATTTCCCTGAATCTCCTAAAGTTATATATTTTCCATCTTCCTGCATATACAAGTCCATTGTACTCGTAGGTAGTACTTCAACAGAAAGAGGGGCACCTTGTTCAACAGCTTTTAATTGATCTAACGATAAATAAATCTTTACATCTGGGTTATTCTCTACACTGTCTACCAATACTTCTGTTGTATTTCTTCCACCTTTTTCTGTACTTAACTGATTTGCTTTATAACGTTCTTGTGTTCCCTTTGATGTATGGATAATATCTTCTCCTAAACGAATGTTAAAATGAGGTGAAACATTTTGAGCAGACGCCGTCCCTGTATTTTTATATTCTAACTGTATGCTCACTTGCGCTGCTTTTGCTGAATCAACAGTTTTTGCGGTAGACCAATCAAGATTAGAAGAATATCTTTCTGTATCTGTTGATGTTTTCGAGTATCCATAACTTACATTTACTGAGGCCTTTCCAGAAGGAACAGGACCAGCTGCTGAACCTTCAGCACCACCTTCTACACCTGCTCCTATACCAAACGAATGTTGTGTCGATACACTTTTTTCCCAACCTTGATTAATGGACCCACCGTTTGAATCCGTAATAGACGCAACAGGAGTAATCTTAATACGTTTTACGCCAATTTGTAAATTCGGCATATTTGCAACCATTGGATTAAACTCAGTATCAGAGTTATTGCCATAGTGCTGAACTTCATATGCATCTGAAAAAGCATCTCCATCCGAATTCCCCATCATAGGATCCGTGATAAATTTTAACTTATTTTTGTCTGTCTCTGGATTCCATGCCCGAGCCTCATTTTTCCCAGTTTGTCCATTGAATTCAATTTTATAGCCTTTTATCTCTAAGTCGTTAGAAATACCATCGTTATCCCAATCGTTATTTTGTAAGTCAATTTTTTCAGTAGACATCTTTCCCTTTTTTCCGTCAGTTCCATAAATAACTTTTCCTTCTTTTGCATTTGCATCCTCTTTGAATATTTCAACTGTACTTCCTGCATTCGGCTGCTTTACGTCTGCTAAAGCAGGGGATGCTATAGTCAGTGCCATCGTTACACTACCTAATACACTAAGTGCTGGTTTCAATTTCTTCATTGTTATTTTTCCTCCTTGATTTTTAGGTGAGTTCGAACACCTACTAGTAAGATTAACTTCATCATATCTAACATATCTCTCATTTCTCTCTCATAAATGTTATAAAACTCTCTCATAAATGTTACAAAACTCTTACAGAGGCTTTAATGGGTACACAATTTGTTTTTTATTCTATTTAAATATCTGACGGACTAGAGCACGAATCATCTTACTACCCCTTTATGGAACATTAATCAAAGATTCAAAATAGGAGAGTAGAATATGAGAAAAATAGGTTACGTACGAGTAAGTTCTGTTGATCAGAACCCAAAGGGACAATTACAACAAATGAAGGAAATTATCAAGGACGAGTTAAAAAATATCATGAAAAGCATGCTGGAATGAATTATGCACTTAAGCTGTATGAAGAAGGAAATATGACAGTGAAACAAATTTGTGAAATTACGAGTGTATCTAGATCTTCTTTATATAGGAAGATACACGATTTAAAATAAGTGGTTTGATTATATCCTGATATACATTTCCTTATTATGGAAAAATCACTGTGGACTAGAGCAGCAACCCTGTCAATAGGTCTTGAAGGATTAAACCTTTGACGGGGTTTTAATAGTTTTATTATTCCTCTTTTATAACCATTCTTCAAATTCTTCAAAAATAAACTCTCCATTGACCTCGATAGTAGTATCTGGCTTACTTCCATCATAATAAGATATATCCCTAGTTATCCCTGTCCAATTAATATGAAAAATCCCATTTCCGTTGTATTTCATTTTCAGTACATTATTATTAACCTCTTGGTGTTCAAAGTAATATATTCTTACTGCTAAATCGTTACTGTCTTCATCATATCCTTTAGAAATAATAAATTCTTGTTCTCCAAAATTTTCGAGTTTTAAGTTATCCATATAAACAGTTACCTCTCCACTAGGATTCATTTTACAATCTACTGTATCAGGTAATGATTGAATTGGTTCTTGCTCTGTTTCTACTTCAAGCCATAGCATTATTTCATTTTCTTGCTTCTTCACCGCATATATTTTAGCTTCAGAAATTTCGTATTTCTCAATTCCATTAAAACGGTTGATAGTAAAGCTCCCCATTAAACCATCTCCTACTCATATGTTATTAAAATCGGATTAATAAGTATCTGCTTCATATAATATTAACTTATTACTAAGTCCACTGTTATCTATCTAAAAGTAGAAAAGTATACATTTCTACTTTTGCGGTTCTGTTGCAAATTTTTCGAAACTCAAGTACACTTTGCAACAGAACCATAAAATCACTTTCGATATATTTATCTTATTATATATATCTTTCAATTTACTTTTATAAATGTTGCAAAAACCTTTCAAAGGTCTGACGTATTTGCTGATGAAACTAATAAAAAAGGAAACCCGCATGTTCATTAGATTTCTAGTTAATCTTTTTAATTAAATATATAAATTATATATTTATGTAATATTTCATAAAACATTGGTTGTTTATTCTATTATAATATTCAAGGGTAGTAGACGAAATGCAACATAATAATTTATCAGACGGAGAGAGAATAATCATATGTATCCAAAATTCATTGACAAAATGGCGTTTTCGAAGGCGCATAAAGAGTTATTAATTAAACTGTATAATAAAGAAATTTCAAGAAGCGAGTATAATCAATTGGTAGATGCCTTTTATCGGCCACAACAAAAGTAAATATGAAGTAAGTGTTTATGGTTTTGTGTCTTTTATAGCAACGAAGTTCATTTTTATCATTTTTGGGGCAAGCTGTTCTGTTAGGTTGATGGGCATGTGGCGGTACCACACATCCATCAACTTAAGAATATTTACTACCCATTATTGTTAAAAACGTTATTCTTTCTAGATTAATAAGAAAGGATAACACACAAAAAGTAGCCCTAAAATATACACCACTCATGTAGTATATTTTAGGGCTACTTGACGTTTACTATACCTCCTTATTAAGAAAGGATTAGGTTTCAACACCTAACCCTTTTCATACGTTTATTTTTGTTTTACGAAACGGTATGTTTGGAAATTCTCGCCATCAAACAGTTGCATTTTATTATCTCCAAAATTTTGGACTTTTAATGCTATAATATGTCTTTCTGAATCAATAGGTTTTCCCTCTGCATATGCTTGTTTAATAGTTAACATTAATTCAGAAGAGTCTTTACGGTATACCCAAGTCCCTGTTACATAATTCTTTTTACTAGGATACTCGGCTCTTGCATAAGTTTCAAATGTGTTACCTTTAAAGATAAATGTAGGTATAAATTTACCGTCTTTTTCAAAACCCCAACTACCTTCAAACTCTTTACCTTCTTTTGTTGTGTTTTTCTTAACAGCATCTATGTCAATACCGGCTTTTCTATCTAAATCTTTTAAATCTTGTTCAGTTACCGTACCGTCACCTTCACTTACTGTTTTCCTAGTACCGATTGATTTCTTATCGTTAATAACGTTCTCGAACTTTGACCAACACTCTTTTGCTTTTTTCAATTCTTCATCAGACTCTTTTACCATCGCTAAATGTGATGATGTAGTTTTGTCTTTAGCACCATATATTTTCTTATTGAGTTCAAATGATTTTTTAAAGTGATTCATTGATTCTGCTACGTTTTTATGTACATCTTCATACTCACTAGGAGGTTCGATATTTAAGACCTTATCAGTTACCGTTATTAAACCGTCAAGTTGACTTTGTAGTGTTTCTAAGGAACTATCTTGGGTACTTTTTCTTGCAGGGCGGTTTAGTATCCGTTCGTGCTCTGTATACTTCCTATTAAAATCTAGACAAAGTTCATAGACTTTGTTAGGGTAGTCCTCTTTTGAAAGCTTTACTTTCTTATTTTCTTGTTTTGCTTCAACTTTTGACTTATTATCAGTCGATGCTTTATCTACCCCACCACATCCCGCTAATAGCATGATAGGGATTGCTACCGATAGTACTTTGTTTCGTTTCATAGTTTACTAGTCCCCTTTTGGCATGATACATTTATTTTTTCTTTACTAACCTAATATTATCTTTTGCCTTACCGTCATTTAATTCAAGCTTACCGTTTTCTTGAAAAACATATATAGATTTTGCAATAACGGTAAATGAACAGACTTCGTTTATAACACCATCAAATCCTTTAAGTGGTATTACGTTGACTTATAAGGGGCACACATCCTAAAACGAAATGCTTACTATGATTATTTAATAAATACTTTCATAATTTGATCTGCGGAGGCTGTATCTAAACGCCATTGATTTTTTCCGTGTTTCAGCATAGTAATTTTAACTGTTTCTTCCGTATCACCAGGTCTTGCTTCTGGTATTAACTGTACTGCATAATCGAATAATTTCTTCGTCAACTCCTCTTTGGTGATATTTGGATTTTGATTTGCGATTGTCATCGCTTCACTTTGAAATCTAGATTTCAACTCGTTCAACATAATTGGTTTCGCTTTTAGTTCAACTTGAGCTCTATCTCCATCTAGGGATACTACCTTCGTTTCAAATTTCACATTTTTTTGGAATGCTGTTTTTAAAGTTTTATAGTAATTTAACATCCCTTGCTCATCGATTTGATTGTTAAACATTCTTTCATTTGTTCTTTTAAAAGAAGATTCTACTTCTTTCACAAACGCAGTACCATCTTCGCCTGATAAATCATTAATTTTGTTAGAATCTTTATCATAGAAGGCTGCATTTAAATATGCGGTCAAAGCCTCAGCAGGTCTTTGTAGCTCTTTTGCTTTTTCCGCCAATTCTTTTCCTTGGATTTTAAATGAAATTTTCTCTTCTTTTTCTTTTTTCGGATCCATAATGTACTTTTTATAAACCAATTCATAAGAAGACGAATCTTTCACATTATAATAAATGGTTCCAGATACTTTTTTCCCGTTATCGACATCTCCTCCTTTTAACTCATTTGGATCTGACGTATAATAAAGGTTCGTTTTTTCATCTTTTTGGTATAGTGAAAAATCTTGTGGCAACATTTTAATTACCTTATCACCTTTATTTTTCAAACTCACCTTCACCTTTAAAACTCTGTCATTTGTTTGCTTCGCAAATTGTCCTGGTAAGACAAATTCCGCACTTTCTAATTTCAGCTCAATATTTTGTGTTTTTCCTGTATCCCCAACTCCATATACCTTATTCTCTTTTACTTCCGTTGAGCTTTTGGATGAATCGCAACCACTTACAAAACCTACTGTAAGAATAGCTGCAAAACAAACACTCATAAACTGCTTAATCTTCATACTGCATTTCCACCTTTCCCCTTAACAACTTTAAGAATTTTTTCTCAACATTCCCATTTTATAACAAAGTCGAAAGATTTGTACATATCCTAGCATTCACTTTTCGTTAAAGATTAATATCAGGATATTATGTTTGTCCTCGCTGATTATCAGCCTTCTGAACCGAACTTTTACGAACAGTTGGTTCCTCTTGTATCTCTTTGAAGACTGCTGTGAAATTCTTAATTTGAAATAAACAAAGGAGTGCTTATTTCTATAAAATAAGCACTCCTTTTATTTGTAAACGTCAAGTAACTTTAATAGATGTTTTTCCATAAAAAAACCTCCACATATAGTATGTAAGGAGATTATCTCATTGGTTATTTTCAAATGGCAGGTGGGGAATAGTCGAGTAGGCCCAGGGGATTTCACCCTGAGCCTCTCACAGAACCGAACGTGAAAGTCTCCCTTCATTCGGCTCTTGTTATCCAATTGTCGGACGTATCCCCATTTGCCAGTGATAAAACAGGTTTGGTTGTGCTTTTGCCATACGTACTAAATATCTAAAGGCTTTAGCTTTGCTTCTTTTCACCGTTTTATACTTAAACCTGATAAATCTGACTAATGTGAGATTCACAAAGTCGAGTATCTTTCTTGCCTCACTTGCACAGAATTTTATAAAGTAATTTGCCCAACCACGTAAGATTGGATTCATAATGTCTGCTAGTTCCTCTAATGAGTATAGTTTATTCCGCTTTCTTATCTCGCGGATTTTATCTTTAAGGTGTTGTCCAGCACTTTTACTAACTGCAGGAGTAAAGACATGAAAAAATGTTCCGTATTTACTCTTGGCCCATCTCCTTCGAAATGTGTAGCCTAGAAAGTCAAACGATTCATGCTCATGTCGTTTTGAGAAATTATCACTTCTACAGTAGACGACTTTCGTCTTTTCTGGATGTAACTCTAACTTACATGACATCATTCTTTCTTTGAGCTTTTCTAAGAGTCTTTCTGCTTCCTCTTTGGTTTGACAATGTATCACTGCATCAATGGCAGAGCGATTAAGTCTATATCCATAAGAATCAGCACAGAATATCAGTTCAACAAGTGACTCAAAATTCATACGAACTACCATTTGGGCAATTCTATCACTAATAGTTGGAATACCTAGCAATCTCTTTTTCCCGTTCTTCTTCGGTATTTCTACTCCTTTTACTGGATTAGGAAAATAGCTACCCGAAGACATTCTATTCCAAGGCTTGTACAAATTATTCTTCAAATCCTTATCAAACTCTGTGAAGTCAACTCCATCAATACCTCCAGCACCTCGATTCGCTTTTACACGTTTGTATGCTTCCAGTACTTGATATTGTGAAATCTCAAACGATTTTCCTTCTTTCATTAAATCCTCCCATTTCTGGTTGTTCAATTTCTGAAGTATAGATAACAGAGTCCCTTCGCTCCATTGCCATTACAGCCATTTCATCACTACTACGGATTCTTCCGCATCTGTATTCTGCATCACTACTTTCATCCTTGTCAGTTCATCGCTTGGATTTTTCGCTTATCATCAGAATACAAACTTCTCCTGTTCCTTGTAAAAACCTGTGCCATACTCCTGCAACCTTTACGCCGACAGCCATCTGAACAGTAATCAGGTTTCTTTCAGACTCTTCCTAGAGGTGTCAAAAGCCCCTAGTTTTGACTGTATAGAAGTAGTAACGACGCTTCATCGGATTGTTCACTCTCGTTCAGCTTTATGGCACACACCTGACTAATCTCTGTTAGCCTTTTCCATTTGCGCTCAGTACCACAACTTTTGATTGCAGCACCCAAAGGTGGTTTGAAACCTGTACCTGAATACTGATTTTGATGGGCCTTCCCCATGCCCATCAACCTAAGCTTATATAAGTTTAATTTCAGGTGAGATTTTTTCTTTTTTCTAAAGATCCAGTGTAAGTTCTTTAAAGATTTACATACCAAATAAACCTATCGGGTTTCATTTTTTTTGATTACGCTACATGATTGTGAGACATAGAAAAGTTGTATACGACGCTTAAGATATCAAAGACTGTTTTCTTCTCATACCTATGGGATTTTCGGCCGTTTTTCTGTAAGAGATTAAACAGACGAAACAATATCTTTATTAATTCTTGAGTGTCTTCTTGTAAAGGTTGATAAATAAGTGAAAAATAATCTTTTATGATATAAATCGCTTTATATTCACTTAATTCTCGTTTCTTCTTGATGAGGAGTAATTGGCGCATTTGAAACATGGTGGAAGAACAAAGAAGGATACTTATTAATTGTCCGTATAAGTGGCACTCTAGTCGTTCTAATTTTACAGAATTACAGTGATGAATACGAAAAAATGATTTCCATGTTTTAAATATCAGTTCAATTTGCCATCGTAAGGAATAAAAATCGTATACTTGTTCCTTGGGTAGATGTTCCGGAGAGATATTCGTAATATAAAAGTGAATTGCACTAAGCCGCTTACTGCGTTCTTTATAGGTAATTTGCTTCTTATGTTCTTTAAGTGCTAAATCCTTTTGTCTACGTTTCATTTGCGTTTCAGTTAATTTATACAGAATTAGTCTTGCAGGAAGCTTTTGATACATTCCAATATAAATCTCGGGAATTTCATATGTTTCACCTGACTGTAATTGGTCAATGAATTGCTCCATATCTAATTGGATATACTCAGAGTGCTTTTTTATAGTTCCATTTTGAAAGTATTCAGGATCTTTATTTTTCTGATATATACGAGTATTGAGCTTAAGCCGTGAGATGAAATAGGCACCGTGCTCGTCTATAGTATGTAAATCGTTTAAGTCAAAGTACCCTAAGTCACGTATACATACATCCTGCGGTTGGAGCGATTTTAGACAAGTAGAACCATATGTTTTATCATTGTGCTTTCCAGCACCCACATGGACATGTAGAAACTGGCCACTTAACAAATCGTACTCTAATTGAATTTTCACACCGGCACTTTGACCACTACCACCTGAACCTTGATATGTAGAAGTGAATTTATCCGGAATCTGAAAATGTGTAGAATCCAATACACGAATACGTCGAAAATAGTTTGTATACAAAGTTGGAATCTTGCTAGAAGAACAAAATTGCTGATGGAGTAAAGAAGCTAATATTTGTTGCAGAAACTGTACAGCTCGAGAGTTAAAACGTTGGTTGAGTCCTTCTGGACTCATAGAAATACCTGTGTTAGCTTCTAATCGACTACTTAGTTGTGTCAATGAAGTGTTTGCTATGTTTTCGCTTAACCAAACACAAAGAGCTACTAAATCTTGTGCACGATATTTACTTTTTCGTTGAACAAATCCTATCTCTCTAGCAAATTTCTCCAAAGCATGTGGTGACATATATCGCTGCAACTCTTTAGAAAACAATTCTAGTTCATCAGAAATCGATAAATTCATAGCCACAACGCCATCCTTTCTGTAT